>CAYSGV010000199.1:0-5443 GCA_964430685.1 uncultured Gammaproteobacteria bacterium | reverse complement strand
CATAGCCAAAATCGATGTTTCTGATCGTGCTGCGATTTTGATAACGCTTCCAGCCTACATTAAATCTAACGTTTTCAATGTCATAGCTTCCGCCAACTCCATAAGTGGGTGCCCATTTATATTCTTTGAAGTTAGTTAACTGTGTATGAATTTTATCTTGCATATAAGTTAAACCACCTTCAGCAAATATACCAAAACCATAATTTAACGGCACAATCCCTTTGATAACGAGGTCAAGCGCTTGTTGTTTCGCGGTGCCATTACCATTAATCGGTTTTAATTTCACATTGTTAAATGCGGAGTAACCGAATTCAGCAGCAAAATTATTATTAAACTGCCAACCGCCATAAACACGGCCCGCAAAACCTGTTCTATCTGTAGAAACAAGCTGTTGGCCATCAACAGTTGCATTGGTGATACCATTGCGCGCAGCACCAAGTTGACCGCCGACATAAAAACTATTGTCTGGTACAAGTGCAAATGCGTTTGCGCTAAAACCAACTGCTAATAAACTTGCTAAGAATATTTTTTTGCTTACTAAATTAGGCATAATTCCCCCAATATATTTTTCATTTTTACGTTTCTTAAAACAAAGAAACGCACCTTGTTCATTATTTTCGGCTTCCTTGCTTAAGACGCTCTTTCCCAAAGCTGGGCAAAGACTAACATAAAATTTACAGCACAGCTAGTCACTGCAGGTTTTAAGTCGCATCAAAATAATAAGCAACACCGAAATAAGCAAAATTAATGGTACGCTCATTTTTATGCTTATTAATGCGGTTATAACCAATTTTGAAACGAAACGCATCGTAATCGTAATTCATACCGATGCCATAGGTTGGCACTACACTTTTGTCATCAATTGTTTGTGATTGATAATTTAATTTACTCACTAGATAAGCCACACCCAATTTACCAAATATGCCAACACCATAATCGAGTGGTAAAGTGCCAACAAGAACTAAGTCTAATGCTTGTTGTCTGGTTTTGCCATTTGCAGTGCTTGATTTATATGTTGTAGTAGTAACAGGTGGTGATCCACTTACAGTTACAATTGTCACAGCTTGTGGATTGGTAATAGTTACAGGCGTGCTTTGAATATAATTATAACCTAATTCGGTTCCGACATATTCATTGAATTGGTAGCCAATATAAGCTCGTCCCAACGCTCTGGTTTTAACGTCTTGATGTACCTCAAAGGTACGTGGCAATGACAAGGCCAATCCGATTTGATCCTCATTTAGTCCTGCTCGAGCGCCACCGATATCACCACCGATATAAAAACCATAATCAATATCGGCATAGGCAGCATTCATAAAAGTTGCTGCCACAATGGCTAATAAGCTATTAAACATTCTTTTTGTTGTAATCAACATACAATCCCTCTTAGTGATTTAATCTTTTTCCCTAATTGCGCAATTACTATTGTTTAGCCAAGATTAAAGAAATAGTACGCTGCACCTACATAGACAAAATTGATGTTACGTGAAACACCCGTTTTTTGAATACGATCCCAGCCTAATTTTAAGCGGACATTATCAATTTCGGTGTTAATACCGACGCCAAATTTAAAACCATATTTCCATTCGTTGACATGCTGATCATTAAACTTTGCAATATTATTGAGTGTGACGCCGCCGGCTTTAGCATACAAGTCGAAATATTCGAGTGGAACTGTACCAACGAGTACTAAATCAACCGCTTGTTGTTTGATACTGCCTGCTGTTGTTACCGAGCTGGGTTGTGTGACATGGAAACCGGTGCTGGAAAATAGTGTGTAGCCAAGTTCTGCAGCAATATAATCATTAAATTGCATACCGCCATAAATGCGGCCAGCAAGTTTTGCATTATCATCTTCACTAAAAGAGGAGCCACCAGGTATAGATAATTCTGAAAATGCTTTCGCTGTATCAATACCGCTACGCGAACCACCAACATCTAAACCAATATAGGTGGTATTAGGCGGTGCAGCAAATGCAAGATTGGTTAAAGTGGCACAAACTAATGCGAAGAGACCTTGGAATAACTTTCTTTTTGTATTGATATTTGACTGCATCCTATTTCCCCATGTTTTATTAATAATCTTCCTTGATGATTTATTTGTTAGGGGTTTCGTGATGCAAAATCCGTTTTCAAGATTTGCACAAGGCACACCCCAATCCCTCAAGGTTTGGCCAAGGCTACCATATTTTTTGCTATGCTGCTAGATAGATTTTGATAAGCCGAGCCATTTCTTCGTAGCGCGGACTTAGGAGCCTCTGGCTACATGTTCGTGAAATCTAGATTGGATTATCATGTTAATATTACATCGCGGACACATTGCTAACGCTCCTAAGTCCGCGCTACGAGAATAAGTGGGCTAGAGAATTAAACGCTATATTGTTTTAATTCACACGCAAAGCGTTTTAATACGATGATGCCCGTGCTTTCGGCTTGTTTACACCATTCTTGTAAGGCCTCAACCAGCTCACGTTGTGTGGCAGCTGTTTTGCCCCATATCGCTTGTAACTTTTGACGATATTGATAAACCTGCCCCAGCGTTTGTGAAGTTTCAAAAATTCCTGCCAAACGTTGCTTACTTTGCATATCAACGAGTGATTCTTCTCGTATGAGTGCGAATTTTAATTGCTCGAACAATTTACGTTTATAACCTTTAACTTTCTGTTTTTCTTCTCGAAAAACAGGAATGATCACTTGGTTTTTATAATCAGCTAAGATTTGAAAACGATTCGCCAGTACTGCTTTGAGCGTATCAGTATCCACGATTACTTTATTACGCGCCAAATGTACTTTGGGCGGTATGCGCTTGATCTCAACTAAATGCAAATATGAAAATAATTTAATATACAGCCAGCCTATATCAAATTCCCACCATTTAACTGACAATTTGGCTGAAGTGGGATAAGTATGATGATTATTATGTAATTCTTCGCCACCAATTAAAATCCCCCAGGGAACGATGTTACGTGCGGCATCAAGACATTCGAAATTGCGATAACCCCAATAATGGCCAATACCATTAATAACGCCAGCCGCAAAGAAGGGGATCCACATCATTTGTATGGCCCAAACCGCCAAACCGGGAATACCCATCAAAAACAGATCAATGCCTAACATGATAAAAATACCGTAACGCGCTAAAGATGAATAGACATGCGTTTCGAGCCAGTCATCCGGTGTACCATTGCCATAACGTTCTAAGGTTTCTATGTTGTTACTTTCACGTCGATAGAGCTCGGCACCTTCCCATAATACTTTAGAAATACCAAGAACTTGTGGGCTATGCGGATCATCTACCGTTTCGCAACGTGCATGGTGTTTACGATGAATGGCTACCCATGCCTTAGTAACCATACCAGTGGTCAACCACAACCAAAATCGGAAAAAATGACTGAGATATGGGTTTATTTTTAAAGAACTATGGGCTTGAGCGCGATGTAAAAATACGGTTACCGCAACAATAGTAATATGCGTTAACACTAAGGTCATCACTACATATCCAACTAAGGATAAGTTTAATACACCATAAAACATAAACGCACTCCTATAAAACGAATTTAGGTGGTAGTATAGTACCTAATTTTCGCCCATAAGCATAGTTTTTCATTTGGTTTGCCAGGTTGGTCAAAATAAAATCATGGATATTGTCTTCTTAAACAACATAAAAACAAAGACGATTATTGGACTACACCCTTGGGAACGTCAGGTCAAACAGCCTATTTATTTAGATCTCGAGCTAGGCACAGACATTCGTGCCAGTGCATCGAGTGATGATATAAACCATACCCTAGACTATGAAACGATTGCCCGGCATGTTACGAATTTCACTGAAAATCAATCATTTATGCTGATTGAAACCTTAGCGGAACAGCTAGCAACAGAGTTATTAGCCAAGTTTAAACTGCCCTGGCTAAGACTGAAAGTGAGTAAACCTTGTGTAACAATCAATGCTTACCCAGTTGGGGTCATAATCGAACGTGGAAAAAAGCCTTGTTCTTGATTTTTAATACGAATTTTATTGACGCCTCGCAAGATGCGTCTAATTTGTAGCTTATCAACCAAGGTTAAACGGCTATGTGATCGATAATTCAGATAAAAACGCAATAAATCAGCACGGGACCAATGTTGACACGAGCCACAAAGCGTAATTAAATTTTCTAGCGCATGCTTTCTACTGCGAAAACGACACTGAGCAATATTCTTCACGTCAAAAAAGGCAACGGCAATGTGGCTTGATCTTTTGAGCTCATTTTTAGTCCGTGCATAGCGTACATGTATCATTTCACATGTTAATTCTTTGTGGAACAATTTTTGGGCATGGAGCGTGTGGACAAATTTTGCCAGCGCCTGAATGACTTGGATACGTAACCATATCGGAGGTGGCAAGAGTTCCCAATGAATACCCAGCACCTTAACTGATTGAAAATAAGTTAATTCACAGGTAATGAGTATGGAACGCGCACTTTCATCTGTCCGTTCTTCATAATAAACGGGTTCTGGGGTTAGAAGATGATTCTTTTTTAGTAAATAGATGTTCTCTTGTTCCTGCAAAAGACTGGATTCTGGCTTAAATAAACGTCCAACTTTGTTAGGTACTTCATTTTTTTCAATTTTAACAATAACAGACGTTTTTCCCCCATTGGGCAAATTAAGTTCTAATTTCCGCTCTTTGGGAAACGTATTGATATCTTTAACAAAAGCTTCAGCAGCAGCGCTTGCCCAGATTCTTTCAAAATCCGCCAAACCATTATAAGTAAATATCTCCTGCCATACTTTTGACACATAGCCATTGACCAACATGAACTTATTCCTTAAGCGTCTAAACATCATCGTCGGAAACTAGATTCTGCAGTTGGGTCGTGTTTTCCTGCTGAATCTGTTTGAGCAAAGTATAACAACAACATCTCATTTTGCATGGACAATTTGAGGATAAGCCAACAAGTTTCTATAATTAGTAATGAGTAGGGGAAAAAATACTACTCCTTTGAACCAGGGTGTTGGGGCCTGAGCCAGCTAACCAGAAGCCGTATAAAGGAGGTGGTTATCAAAAACACTATGCCTTTAAGGTTAATCTTTATGCCAAGTGGCGGCATAACACCCGAAAAAACGATAACAGGAGGCTACTATGCATTTACCTTTACAAATAACGATCCGTGATATTCCCGCCTCTGAAGCAATTACCGCAAATATTAAGAAAAAAGCAGAAAAACTCGAAACTTATTATGATAATATTATGTCTTGTCGTGTTGTTGTGGAAACGCCGCAAAAGCAAAAGCACCAAGGAAAGTTATATCAGGCGCGCATTGATATTACTGTTCCAGGGCATGAATTGGTTTTTAACCACAATAAAAACGAGGATGTTTATGTAGCCATCCGCGATGCATTTAATGCAGCAGCACGTGAATTGAAAAATTTAGCGCGTAAACAACGAGGTTCTATTAAA
>CAYSGV010000198.1:0-5447 GCA_964430685.1 uncultured Gammaproteobacteria bacterium | reverse complement strand
GCTCAGGTTCATCATTACGCGTTGATAGAGCACGCATTGCGGCAAAACCACCTAAACCACTAGGACACGTTGCCATTTCTGCACCACCGGCGAGCATAAAATCAGCATCACCATGCATAATCATGCGCGCTGCATGACCAATATTATGGGTACCAGTCGTACAGGCGGTAACAATGGAAATATTTGGACCCTGTAAACCGAGCATAATGGAAACATAACCTGAAACCATATTAATAATGGCACCAGGAATAAAAAATGGAGAAATTTTGCGTGGGCCGCCTGCCAATATAGCGGAATGATTTCGTTCAATCATTGGAATGCCGCCAATACCCGAACCGATTGCCACACCCGCTTTCGTTGGATTAACCTGAGTGATATCCAAACCAGAATCTTTCCAAGCTTGTACGGCGGCTGCAATACCATATTGCACAAATAAATCGAGCTTGCGTGCTTCTTTGGTAGAAAGATAAGCAGTAGCATCAAAATTTTCTACTGAGCCACTAATTTTGGCAGGATATTCACGTACGTCAAAAATACTGACTTGACGGATGCCACTTTTGCCTTCAACGATGCCTTGCCACGTTTGTGATACATCTAATCCAAGCGGGCTTACCATGCCTAGTCCAGTCACAACGACTCGTCGTTTTGCCAAAGCTTTAACCTCTATTCTAGCGTGGACTAAGAAGCTTTAGATGACCCCGCAACCTAAGATACGGGGGTTATAAGCTATCAGATATTCAAGGCAGGTTTCTTAGTCCATACGGTGTTATTATTGCTTACTGCTTTCTGTGCCCATATGTTCAGCAATATAATCAATTGCATCTTGCACGGTCATGATTTTCTCAGCATCTTCATCAGGAATTTCAGCTTCAAATTCTTCTTCAAATGCCATCACCAATTCAACTGTATCCAATGAATCGGCGCCTAAATCGTCAACAAATGAGGCACTGTCTTTTAACTCTGCTTCATCAACACCGAGATGTTCCACCACAATCTTGCGGACACGCTCTCTAACATTAGCTTTCACATCACTCATGAATTTTTCCTCTAGTTTTTACCTAATTATCCAAGCATATCCAAATGGAGGCAACTTGGTTGATTTTCACAAAGACCAGAATTCTAACCGGTTTCGCTAGTTTATTCAAAACCAAAAAACATGCAAGATATAGAAACTTAACCGCTGTTCCCGGTCCTACGCCATATACATGCCGCCATTGACATGTAAAGTTTCGCCCGTAATGTAGCTTGCGGCATCAGAGGCCAAAAAGCCTACAGCGGCGGCAATTTCTTCGGGCAGCCCCAATCGTTCCATGGGCACCATTGATTGCATCAAAGCACGATGTTCTTCACTAAGTGCCCGGGTCATGTCCGTATCAATCATTCCGGGTGCAACCACATTTGCTGTAATCCCATATTTGCCGACTTCTCTGGCCAGTGCACGGGTAAATCCCTCGATACCGGCTTTGGCAGCAGCATAATTCGTTTGGCCTGGATTTCCCATGCTACCAACTACTGAACTAATGGAAATAATTTTGCCACTGCGTTTACGCAACATCGATTTGATACAAGCGCGCGTTAATTTAAAAACAGAGGTTAAATTTGTTGCAATGATCTCATCCCATTGTTCATCTTTCATGCGCAACAAGAGGTTATCTCGCGTAATACCCGCATTATTTATCAAGATATCGATAGCGCCAAATTCTTCTTGTATACCGTCTAGCACTTTATTAATGGATGAACCATCGTTTACATCTAAGATATGCCCCCGACCTTTACTGCCGCTATCGGTTATGTACTTAGTAATATTTTCCGCACCATTTTGTGTTGTAGCAGTACCAACGACGATCGCACCTTGTTTTGCGAGTTGTAGCAATATAGCTTGGCCTATTCCACGGCTGGCACCCGTCACTAATGCTATTTTATTTTGACACTGAAACATTTACGCTCCTCTTATTATTAACTCATTTCCTTAGTAAATAATTCCATATCTTCTGGATCGGCAATGCAAGATGCATTAATTTTGGGGTCAATGCGTTTATTAAGACCCGTTAATACTTTATTGGGACCACATTCAATAATGGTCTCTATTCCTTCCGCAATCATAAACTGAATGGTGTCTACCCAACGTACCGGCGAATAAAGTTGTTCGACTAACGCTTGCCGTATTTCATCGGGATGTTGATGCACTTTGACATCTCGATTGTGAATAATGGGAATTTTGGGAGTATTGATGGGAATTTGTGTCAAATATTGTGAAAATTCCTGTGCTGCTTCTTTCATCAATTCACAATGGGACGGTACGCTAATGGGCAAACGTTTCGCAATTTTTGCACCAGCATGTTTCGCTAATTGCACAACATGATCAATTGCACCACTCACACCCGCTACCACAATTTGTCCAGGTGAATTAAAATTTGCCGGTGCTACAGAACCTTTAATTTGTGCTTGCGTACAAAGCGCTGCAACCGCATCAGCATCTAATCCCACCAGTACAGCCATGGCACCTTGCCCTTCCGGAACCGCATTTTGCATCAATGCTGCACGTTTAGCGACTAATCGCAGACCATCAGCAAAGCTTATGGCTTGTGCACAAACTAATGCGGTATATTCACCGAGACTATGTCCCGCTAAAAAACGTGGCAAAGTAGGAAAATGCGGTGAAAACACTTGCCACACGGCAAACCCTGCAGCCAATAACGCTGGCTGCGTATAGATTGTTAGATTTAATTTTTCTTCAGGCCCAGCTTGTACTATTTCCCATAAATCATAACCCAGCACTTCTGCTGCATCTGCATAAATTGCACTTACAGTTGGATAAGCATGATTTAGTTTTGCTAACATGCTCACGGATTGTGAGCCTTGACCTGGAAAAACGGCTGCAAAATGTGTGTTCATTGTTGTAATGCCTTAATAACGAATCAAATTACTTGCCCAAGTAAATCCGCCACCGAAACCGAGTAAAAATATATTTTGTCCGCGTTTAATCATTTGCTTGCTGAGTGCGTAGTCCAATGCGAGCGGAACGGAGGCGGCCGATGTATTTCCTTGATTTTGTAAGGTCATAATCACCCGTTCCTTTGGTAATTTAAGTTGATTTGCTAAGGTCTCTATAATGCGTGCATTGGCTTGATGTGGAATTAGCCAATCAATTTGCTTAAAGGCTTCTGGCGCGCGGGTTAATGTTTCATCAATAATTTCCACGGCTTTTTGTACCGCAAGTTTGTATATTTCCCTACCTTGCATTTTTAAATAGGGCGAATTTAATTCCGCTTGATGATTGAATTGCAGATTTGGAGCATAGAGGCATTCTCCATAACGACCATCCGCACGTAAAACGGATATCACGATGCCAGGCTCGCTAGCCACTTCCAAAATTGCTGCGCCCGCACCATCACCAAACAAAACACAAGTAGTGCGATCAGACCAATCCAACATGCGTGACATCACTTCACTGCCAATTACCAACGCTCTTTTTGCCATACCCGTACGCAACATGGCATCTGCATTCGCTAAGGCATAACTAAAACCCGAACATGCGACAGATAAATCGTAAGCGGCACATTGTTTAATCCCCAACGCATTTTGCACGACACACGCGGTGTTGGGCATTGCATAATCAGGTGTGCAGGTTGCCACAATGATGAGGTCAATTGTCTCTGCAGAAAAGTCGGCTTTGTTCAAGGCATCTTTGGCAGCAAGAATCGCCATGGTTGCAGCGGTCTCATCTATCGCAGCAATGTGCCGATTATGGATACCGGTACGCTCAGAGATCCATGCATCAGATGTATCAAGCCATTTTTCAAATTCTTGATTAGGGATTATTTTTTCAGGTAAATAACTACCTGTGGCAATGATGCGTGAATAAAGATCAGTCATTCTTTGATGATCCTTGGTCGAGTAATTTTTTTACTTCCGCAGAAATTCGATTGGGGATACTCTGCTCTACTTCCTGCAACGCATGTTCAATGGCATAACGAAAGGCAGCGATGCTCGCACTCCCATGACTCTTCACAACGATTCCGCGCAAGCCAACTAAACTTGCTCCATTGTATTGTGCCGGATCTATTCGGCATTTAAAATCACGTAAGATGGGCAATATGCAGATACTGGCAAGCTTGGTCAAAACGTTGCGTGTCAGCGCTTCTTTTAAAAATTGTGCAATGAGCTTAGCTGAACCTTCCATTGCTTTTAGTGCGACATTACCAACAAAACCATCACAGATCACCACATCAACTGTTCCGGCTGAAATATCATCTCCTTCTACAAAACCATAATAATCGATCGCTTTACAATTTTGCAAAAGTGGTGCCGTTTCTTTAACCAGTTCATTACCTTTAATCGCTTCTTCGCCAATGTTCAATAGTCCAACCGTAGGGTTGAGTTTATTTTCACGCGCCGCCACAAATACAGAACCCATTACGGCAAATTGCAGCAAATGCTGTGGTTTACAATCAACATTCGCGCCTAAATCCAACATATAAACACATTTACCACGCTTGATTGTTGGTAATGGCGATAAGATTGCTGGGCGATCAATTCCAGGTAATGTTTTCAGTACAAAGCGTGCCGTTGCCATCAAAGCACCCGTATTCCCTGCACTCACGCAAGCATCGGCTTTGTTTTGGTAAACTAAGTTAAGCGCAACGCGCATTGATGAATCTTTTTTGGTTCTTAACGCAATGGTCGGTTGTTCATCCATGCTCACACACTCGGAAGCATGGACAATGCTGAGACGTGAAGAAACTGAGCTACCTGCTTCAAGTAAAGCCGCCTGAATTTTGTCCTGATCACCAACTAAAATCAGATTCAAATTACTATTATTTTTTAGCGTAAGAATTGCACCCGGGACAGTCACCTTTGGTCCATAGTCTCCGCCCATAGCATCGATTGCAACGGTAATATCAGGCAAGGCAAATTACTCTTCGCTAGTTTCTGATGATTCTGTTTTCGCCAGCAATTTTGCTACTGCTTTTCCTCGATAATAACCGCTCGCGGTAACATGATGGCGACGATGTAATTCGCCCGTTACTGAGTCAGTCGATAATGTGGGTTTAGTTAAGCTATCATGGGTACGGCGTTTATTTCGCTTCGACCGTGATACGCGGCTTTTTTGAACAGCCATTGAATTTCCTCAATTTTTACATGAATTTTTCTGCAAATGAATAAAATTTACTCATTGACCAGGTAGGCGATTATCCCATGATGTTCTCAAGCAGTCTAGTGGCTTATAAAAATGAACTTGGTGGAAGAAGCTTTTGTAGGTTGGATTTCGCCCGGAGGGCTCTATCCAACCTACTTAGACTTTGATGCTGTCAACAGTTGCGCGCATCCCGCGTAGATTGCAAAAAATCTATATTTAGCATATAAGTAGGGCTGTTTTACTGACCTGTTGCAAGCCCTCATTGGGCATTATTTTATGACAGTCTTAAGGACAACTTTTGGTTAAT
>CAYSGV010000197.1:0-5477 GCA_964430685.1 uncultured Gammaproteobacteria bacterium | reverse complement strand
TGCCACGGGCTTAATACCTGGTATACTTATTCGCCTTGGCATCTGGAGCACCAAGTCTGCAATTCGCAATAACCGCAGTCCAGATGATATGGGCATCACACAAGAAGAAGCTGAGGTATTATTTGCTGGGCGATATGGCGAAGAAGGAATTTTTAAAGAACTCAAAGAGTTAAAGTTTACAAGGAGTTGTAGAGCTTACGTCTTTGAACAAATACTTCGCAGTAATCAATTGGAAATGCAACGCATACGCGATGATATTCAAAAGTTACAACCAGAGCTCACCTCCACACAGGTTAATACATCGGTGGATCAAAAAATTGCGAGTTTACAGGATGACATGGTCAAAATTAATGAATTCTGTTTGCAGATCCAACAAGAGTTTAGAGAGGTCAGCGAACTATGCCATAAACATCAAGTACTTGAAGATCTTGAAAAAAAAATATCTAATCCTGATACTGCAAAAGATAATACAGCCAAAGTCACAAAGATTGTTTTGGATGTAGTCCAAGCAGGTGGACAGGCAATTTTGCAATACCAGGATGCTCTCATGAAGCAACGGGGCATAAAAGATCAACGTCGGCATCAAGTCAGCCATCTTCGGATTGAGCAACGGCAATTTACCCAAGCTCACTTACAACATCATCTCAATGAACAATTTCATACTGCGCCCCAATTTATAGCCATGGGAATAAATGCTGGCGTGCTCGATCCTAAGCAACGTGAGGAACTGGCTAAAACATATGTAGAAGAAATCGATAAATTCCGCAAACGGATTGATTTCCGCGATCAACTCAATACGTCAATTGAAGAGCGTCTTCAGCGTATGTCTCATCAACAAGAACTGCTCTTACGAAAAATTCAACGTCAGGGTGTTTCCACGCGATACAGTTTAACTAGCTCAGTACTTAATTTTAGTGCTCAAGTGGCAAAGTTATTACCTGGCGGAGAGCCAGTTGCGCAAGGCCTCAATGTTGTTGCGATGATACCGGACTTTTTTCACAATCAACATGTCGAACGCAAGCAGAAAAAATTATCACGTTACCAGCGAGAAGCTGATGAACGTAACAGTTTAATGCAAGGCTATCAGAATTATCAATTTCAATTTAGTCAACAAAAAGTTGAATTGCAAAGACAAGTCGAAGATTTCGAAATTAAGTTAATCGCTTTACAAGGTAACACAAAACCCGAAGTCTTTGATGATATCATAGCCAGGGTAACTAAGGATAAAGATGAGAATTTTAAGCAATTAGAGCTATTAGAAGGTAAAGAAACGAAAAAACAAGAGGAAATCACAAAGAAGAAAGAACAAAACAGACCTAAAATCGAAAAAGAAAACGATGCTGAGCGATTTCGAAAAGCTTTAAAAGCAAGTGACAAATTGATAGAAGATGAAGGGAAAAAATTAGATAAACTAAAAAAATTATATGAAAAACACCCAAGCACACATAATAAACATAAAGTCGAAAGGCAAGAAGGACGGGTCAAATTTTTTTGTTTGCACCGAGATAGTTTAAAGAGAACAATTGCTGATGTTGAACAAAAAGTAGAAGATACAGTAGTAGTTGAACAATTAGAATTAACTGGTATTCAAGTCGAACTTAATATTCGCAGAGGATTTCATAAAGATTTCCGTAGAAAATTGAAAGGTTTAACAGCTTCAAAAACAAATGCTGAACAATTTAAAGAAATCCATCAGAAGTGGCGTCAAAATACAGGCCAGCAAAACCAATATGCTTGGTTGCTGCAGGAAAAATATCAGCAATACAGTACTGATGTTATGCCATGGCAACAGGCCCAACAAGAAGTTTTTAACCAATTTAATGGGATCTTAAGTAATATTTTTACATTGAGCAAAGACAACCATTTGCGAGAACAGCTAGATAGAGCACAACGTGGCATGGTCCCAGCACGGCTATTGATACAAATGGGCTTCGAAGCACACAAGTTGATCACATTTATTGAATTATTTAACGCCAATTATGATAACAAACCCTTTTTCAGCAAACTCGCTGAAGGTGGTATAACCAGTTTGCTTGGGGTTGGGATGCCATTGTTATCCATAACAAATTTGGGACTTAATTTGTTTGTGGGGCTTAAAAATGGTTTTCACCCAGTGAAGTCTGTTGAATTAGAAGCAATAGAGCATTTATCTAAACAGATACAAGATAGTTTTAAAGAGTTTGGCAAAGGGATGCAAACTGGGTTTGAACAATTAGACAAACAAATCGTCTCTGGTTTTAGGCATTTCGACAAGCAAATTTCCGGTCTACAAGAACTGATCGTACGAGCAACAGAGTGTATGCAGAGGTATATAGATTCTCGAGTTAATCAACTGAATGATGATGTTCAAATCTTACAAAAATTAGCCAGTACAATTGATAAAAATGTTTTATTATTACTTGATAGCAATCGCAGGTCTTTGCAAATGCTTACTCAACATATGAACAATGTTGATCGGCATTTATCTACCCAATTAAAAGATATGTTAACCAAAGATTTTATAAGTAACTGTAACCAGTATCGCGCACGTATCGTAGCCATTAATGAAGAAAATAAAAATGAAATTGAAAAAATTAATTTTAAACTGGTTAAGAAGGACGATGATTGGCTATCTGTTTGGCAAGAACGATTGTTTACCTTAGCATTACAGGCAAAAAGAGTAAGCGCTGAAGATTGTAACGGTTTGATAACCCCTTTAAATGATGCTAACAGTGCAATGCCTGGCAGTTTAACACCGAATTTGGCGCTTATCGCGCAATTACCCGAGCTCTTTAGCCAATATATCGCAATCCATACAGGTCAACAAACAGTTAAAATGCCCAATCTATTATTATTTAAGCATATTTTGAGCAGTTTAGTTAGTACGGTTCAAGAAATTGATCAAGCGACCGATAGTCATCGAGATGACAGTCATACGCTACAATATCGTACATTATTAACATCAGCTCATGTACATGAACTCTTACAGTGCTGTGACTACATTTATCAATTTGCACGAATATTGCTAAACCAGCCAAATTGGTTAGAAAGATGTTTTAATCGCCAACAAGCATATCTGGCACAGTTGCAAAAAATTATTGAAGGTAAAGTTATTAAACCGCCGCTTATTGCAACCATTGCCGAAGATGTGACTTTTAGATTCGAAGCAGATGAGTATTACCAAGATATTTTTAAAAGTCGTTATAAACTATTATCGGTATTGAATCGTGAGCAAATAAATACGAGTGAAACTAATAAAACAAGCATAATGATTTATTTGGGATTACTTGAAAAATATCCATTTGACCTAGGGCCAAATAAATATTTATTTATCTATCCTGAGAACGGAATAACAAAGCAGCATGAAGATAGCTACCGCTCTGCAATACCTACTGAAGACAAAGATTGGCTGTTACGTTTTTTTCGAAGCGGCAGCAATATAAACCAGATCGTATGTGAGCTGATTATTGACGATCAACCATTTTATTTGGGTTCTTATATTGATAAGGAGTATCTCCGTAAATGTGGTAAGACTGGCTCTGCTCAATATGAAAGCACTTACTTTTTAAGGTATCTAGAATTACTTAATAGTGCAGACGAGCTTCATGCCATAATAAGAAAAGATTTCTACATAGAACACGGAATTGATGTTACAGCGTTTGCTTTAGATTATACTCACCCCAGTGCTGTTGATAATAACTTAAAAAACTTTATTTCTGCTTTTGCAGAATATAAGAAAGCATTGGTTGATTATCAAGACAAGCTACCCGCATACTTGAGATATCTACAAGAAAAGGCTAAAAATCCTAAAATTGATTCATCCGCTTGCCAAAGTGATCTTGCTCATATCGTAATTCAGTCTAAATCAAAGAAATATGTACCATTGATATTGCCTCTTTCCTATATAGAAGCTTTACAAGAAAATCCATTCATACAATTTTTACATCAAGCTGCAAAGACAGGTATAGGCAAATTGCAAGCCTATTATGATTTTAACCAAACAGGTCCGGCTGAGCCCTTTCATTTGACCCTACATTATACATTTACACTAAACGGAGGTGTTGCGCACGATTGTGTGGTGGTAGTATTAGCTGCGTTTAACTGGGAAACTGTTTTTACATTTCTTCCAGAGCATAATTGGCTGGAAAAAGCAGTTAATGCTTGTTTTAAAAACTTGCCACATCGCGAATCTGCAATTAACTGTTTTTTAATTATGGCTATGAGTTTAAATTGTAAAGGATTATTACCTACAAATCATATTTTACGAGTAACCCAACAAGTTATCCCCGAAGATCATTGTTTTGTTGGTCTATATGAGATTTTTAAAAATTTACGCGGTAAAACATTCCATTACGACCATACAAAAATTACGTCTGAAAGACAGAAAGAATTATGGAGCTATATCAATGAAACGGAATCAAAAGAAGAAAAACTTGGTGACTTAGTCAAGTCAACGGAAGGTCATTTGCATTTATTGCCAGCCTTTAAAGATGTACATGAATCATATCTAACTGAAATGACTAATCGTGCCGAATCAAACCGTATGCTTTTGCTGTCAACACAATCCTATAATGACATGATACATGGTCTCTACCAAAATTATGAAATTGCATTAGCAGTAATCACTTTACTCACAGGTTACGATATTCCTACTGCACAAATCCTTTGTGAACAAGCGGGTCTAATAAATCCAAACATTTGTGATGCCAACTATTTACCCGAATATGCTATATTAGTTCAATACATTAGCGATCTTCGGCAAAGCAACTTTAGCGTTGAGGATACAAAACCCATATTACAAGAACTCAAGCAGTTAAAGCCCACAACTATTGCACAAATCCTTAAACAAATTGAATATTTATATGCAATGCTGGAAGAATATCTTGCCATGCAGGCGGCAGATCTTTTAAACGATGGCAAACCGCAAGAAGCGCTAGTCATTTTTCAACGATTATTAAATTACTTCCCAAAAAATATAAGCTATCATGGTAGTGCTGGTACATGTTGCGCGGCCATGGGCAATCATGAGTCAGCAATACTTATGTATAACAAGGCTATTGAATATGCGACAGAAACTGGTGAGCAAGTAGGCAGTTATTATTATCAACGAGGTAAATCTCATGCTGCAATAGAATTTTACCGAGAGGCACTTAACGATTATGATCATGCAGTCGAATGTAATCCAGTTATAATTGAATTTCATATTGCTCGCGGGAAATATTATCTGAGCATGCATAGTTATACTAAAGCCTTACTTGATTTTATTTGTGCCACAGATTTAGAGCCTGATAATGCACAACATTATGCCCTTTGTGGTTTAGTGGAATACAAACGCCTAAACTATTCACAAGCAGTTACATATTACACTCAAGCGATAGAGCGACGAAAAGATGCAGAATATTATTGGCAACGTGCTCAAGCCTATTATAAATTAGATGAACACTTAAAGGCTGTCGATGATATGCAAACAGTGTGTGAGTTAGATCCAACATATGAAA
>CAYSGV010000196.1:0-5478 GCA_964430685.1 uncultured Gammaproteobacteria bacterium | reverse complement strand
GCTCGCTATGGTATTGCATGGGGAGCCATGGGCGCGGCACAAAGTTGTTTTGATATTGCCTGTAGTTATGCCAAAGAACGGGTACAATTTGGTAAATCGATTGCATCGTTTCAATTGATACAAAATGACTTAGTGAAGATGTATACTGAAATTGTGAAAGCACATTATCTCAATTTTCATTTAGGACAACTAATGAATCAAGGTAAAGCAAATTTTGCTATGGTTTCCCTAGCAAAACGGAATGCTTGTCGTGAAAGCTTAGCTATTGCGCGCAGTGCTCGTAATATACTCGGTGCGAATGGTATTAGTTTAGAATATCATGTGATACGCCATTTAACGAATCTTGAAACCGTTTATACATATGAAGGTACAGATAATGTGCATACATTAATCATTGGCAAAGAACTCACTGAGGTTAATGCGTTTGTATAGGTTTACGTTGAGGGTAATATGAAAATCAAACTTGCTAAAATTAATTTCTTACAAAAAATATTAATTAAGATCAGTTTATTGTTTGTGCTGCTTTACAATAAAGCATTGGCGGCACCAAGTGTTGCTGATATTTCCGATAATTTATTGGGAACGACACGCGGGTTGCATGATTTTATACAAGGTGTTTCTCTGGTTGCTGGTGTAGGCTTATTGTTGGGTTCATTTATTCAATATCGCGATCATAAGCGCAATCCGAATCAAGTGCGTTTATCAACGCCAGTGGTCTTTTTTATACTTGGCTTAACATTGGTCGCACTCCCTTACATTTCTCGTTTATCAGCTGCATGGCATTATTTGGCTACAGTTGTATAAATAGAACGACCATCAATGCGCAATGACTGAATCAAAATAGTTATCATTTTTAAGATTGGTAATATAAATATTTATTTTATAAGTGTAATGAAATCACTTTGAAGATGATTCATCCGTGCCTGTTTCATCATCCTTACAAATTTGTAGCTTATTCTTCTGAGCAAAATCAAGAATAGATGCATAAAGTTCGGGATTTGATTCTTTGAGTTTTGGGTCTAGTAAGACACATTTATAACCATCTTTAACTATCGGTTGCAACAAAGGTGAATATAAAATACGGTGATTTTTGAATGTTTGCAATTGGCCACTCATGCGCTCGGCCCAGTCGCTGGGGCGGAATTGTTCGCCTGACTCTGTCACACCGTGAATGACGATTTTACTCGGCTTTTCTTTGGGCTCATCTTCTGTCATATCTAATCAACTCTATAACTATTCAGGCAATCGCGTTAAAATGTTTATTTGAGGATATGTTGAAAGTATAGCAAAATGAGGGCTTAAGTTATACTTACCTCGTTCATAAATTGAGGAAAAATGCAGCAAACTTGTTGCTGAGGAAAACAGATGATGAAAAATAAACGTGAATTTAAGGGTGGCCGGGGTATTTACTTACTCCCCAACTTATTGACCACGACTGCATTATTTGCAGGATTTTATGCGATCATGGCGGCAACCAATGGTTATTTTGCTTTTGCTGCCATGGGTATTTTCATTGCGATGATCATGGATAGCCTGGATGGCCGTGTGGCACGTTTAACCAACAGTGCCAGTGCATTTGGCTCTGAATATGACAGTTTGTCCGACATGGTTTCATTTGGTGTGGCACCCTCTTTAGTTGTTTATCATTGGGCATTACATGGGTTAGGAAAATTCGGTTGGCTGTGTGCGTTTATTTATACCGCCTGTGTGGCTTTGCGCTTGGCACGTTTTAATACGCAAATCGAAGGCGCAGATAAACGGTATTTTCAAGGTATGCCCTCACCTGCAGCTGCTGGATTAGTTGCTGGTTTAATTTGGGCGGGGAATGATTACTTTGAAGTGAGCAAAACGGTGTCAGTACTCACCACGATTATCACCCTCGGCGCTGCAATTTTAATGGTCAGTAATATTCGTTACCATAGTTTTAAACAAATCGATTTTAAAGGCAAAGTTCCTTTTGTAGTTATTATTTTAATCGTGCTCGGTTTTGCACTCATTTCACTCGATCCACCATGGGTATTGTTTAGCATCTTTTTTGCTTATGCATTATCTGGACCGGTACTGACGCTCTATAATTTAAGAAAAACAAAGCGAACGCGATTAATCAAAACAGAAGAAACAGTGCACTAAAATGAATGTATCCTATTTAACCGATCAACATATTGATAATCTTGTTCGCAACGCACTCACAGAAGATGTAGGCAATGGTGATTTAAGCGCGATGCTTGTACCTGCAGCGCAAATCGTTCATGCGCAAATTATCAATCGCGAACCAGCAATTCTCTGTGGTTGTCAGTTTTTAACTAAAGTATTTAAGCAACTTGATCAAAACATTCAAATCACAATGCATGCACAAGATGGCGATACACTACCAGCAAATACAATTATCTGTGATTTATCTGGTCCCGCTCGCCCCTTACTTACGGGTGAACGCACAGCACTTAATTTTCTTCAACTGTTATCAGCCACGGCAACACAGACACAAAAATATGTGGCATTAATTAAAGAAACATCGTGTCAAATATTAGATACTCGCAAAACAATTCCAGGCTTACGCTTAGCACAAAAATATGCCGTTGCATGTGGTGGTGGCGTGAATCATCGATTGGGTCTTTTTGATCAAATCATGATCAAAGAAAATCATATTACTGCTTGTGGTTCTATTCAAGCAGCCGTTGCCGCCGCACGAACGAATGCACCGAATAAAAAAATAATTGTTGAAGTGGAAACCTTAACGCAACTGCAAGAAGCACTCGCTGTAAACATCGAACATATTTTATTAGATGATTTCTCAGTCGCTCAAATGCAAGAAGCAGTATCTATCAATCAAAATCGCTCCAAGTTAGAGGCTTCAGGTGGCATTAATCTAAATACAGTATTAGCCGTTGCCCGCACCGGTGTGAATTATATTTCCATTGGCGCGCTTACCAAGAATATTCAAGCCATCGACTTGAGTATGCGCATTGTTTCATAAGACAAAGAAGGTTTTCCTGAATGATTCAATAACACGCGTAGTTGACCTATTTGTCAACTACGCGTGTTAAAGGATTATGAAAAAATAGTCAGTTTATATTAATGCAATCATTACAAACCACTATTTTATGAAATCAATCATCTATGTGCTCTTATCAAAAAAATGAGCCAATATGACTATATATTTGTAGTCAAATGATAATATTCATGACTATAAATATATAGTCATACTTGATATCTTGTGACTATATATATATAATCAAACTATAGATTACCTATTTAAGGAAAGTGTTATGAAAAGCTTTAATTTGACGCTTAAACAACTTGATCGCCAGCTGATGTCTAGGCAACAAACTAAAGGGTGGATACGCCCCAAATTGGGTTGGATACGAACATTACGGAAAGCACTGGGCATGACTACAGCTCAATTGGCAAAAAAATTGAACGTGAATAGATCACGTGTAATTAGAATTGAACAAGACGAACTTGAAAATGCACTAACTTTGCGCACTTTAAAAGAAGTGGCGGAAGCATTAGAGTGCGAATTTGTTTATGCATTTGTACCCAAAACTTCGTTGCAGACGACTATACAACAACAAGCAGAATACGTTGCACATGAACGCATAGCGCGCACAAGCCATTCAATGCAACTAGAAGACCAAGGTGTGACAACAGATTTCCAAAAACAACAGATTGAGGAATTAACCAAAACTTTACTTTCTGGTACACCAAAACATCTTTGGGAGGACATTTGATCCAGTTTGACTACCCGTATGGCGCAACACTATTAGACACAGATGAATGTGATGGGCTTATACCGCAACACATTACTACTCAGGCAGAATTAAATGAGTGGGAAGAAACTAACATATTGGATGCTGAGAACTGGTTGAGTAAGCGGCGATATCATTCAAATGAAATTTTGGGCGTTCTTTTTATCAAAAAGTTACATCAAAAAATGTTTAATGCGACATGGAAATGGGCCGGCCAATTTCGTCAAACAAATAAAAACATTGGCCCTGATTGGCCTTTAATTCAAGAACAAATCAAGACGTTAATAGATGACATACAATATCAAATACCACATAAAACTTATGAAAATGATGAAATAGCTGCTCGATTTCATCATCGACTTGTTTCCATACACCCTTTTTCAAATGGTAATGGTAGACATTCACGTCTGATGACAGATTTATTATTGATAACTATCAATCAGCCACGTTTCTCATGGGGCCGCAATTCTCAATTAGAGTCAATTGAGATCCGGAAGCGTTATATTAACGCATTAAAAACTGCAGATCAAAAGGATTACCAATCATTGCTAAATTTTGTTCGCAGTTAAACGAAATCTATGTGCATAAAGGACTTAGGAGCATTCTATGTGGCCAAATACTGTTGTACAGAAAAAGTTAAAAATTAAACTACCCATTATACAGGCACCAATGGGTGGAGTAACGACGCCTAAATTGGTAGCAGCTGTATCGAATGCGGGCGGTCTAGGATCGTTAGCCGCAGGTTATTTAAGTCCGGCAGAAATGCACCAAGCAATCACTCAAATTCGTGCACTCACGGATAAACCTTTTGCAGTTAATTTATTTGTAACTGAACCAGCCAAGGTTAATCAACGTGATATTCAAACGATGGTCGGTTTATTAAAGAAAAATTGTGCTTTGATTCTAAAAGAGATTAAACCAGTTAAACCGCCATTTGCTCACGCATTTGCTGATCAAATGCAAGTTATTTTAGATGAGAAAGTTCCTATTTTTAGTTTTACCTTTGGCATTCCGAACACTACCTGGTTAAAAAAATTAAAAAAGAACAAAACCATATTAATTGGCACCGCAACATCAGTTGATGAAGCACGTCTTTTGGAACAGCGCGGCATAGATTTAATTGTAGCACAAGGCTATGAAGCCGGTGGTCATCGCGGTACTTTTTTAAAACCCGAAAACAAGGGCGAAACAGGGCTCTTTGCTTTGCTTCCACAAATAGTTGCGCAAGTAAAAATTCCAGTAATCGCTGCCGGTGCTATCATGGATGGCCATGGTATTATGGCGACACACATCTTAGGTGCACAAGCTGTACAAATGGGCACTGCATTCATGACTTGCACTGAATCAGCAACACACCCGTTGTTTAAAAAAGCATTATTAAAACGCACTGCAGATAATACTGTGTTAACCCGCGCATTTACGGGTCGCTGGGCTCGTTCAATTAAAAATAAATTTATTGACCAAATGCAAATTAACGAAAAAAGTATATTACCCTACCCCATTCAGCACGCATTAACATTGCAAATTCGTAAAGCTGCTGCGCAAAAAGGAGCAGTTGATTATTTATCATTATTTTGTGGCCAAGGCGCTCATTTAAATCGAACACTACCAGCAGCAAAACTGTTACAAAAGCTTGAACGTGAAGTAAAAAATATTCTAGACAGTATTATGCTCAGCTTTGATGATTACAATTAGCACATTATTACTTAGCTCTCGATAGATTTTATTAAGG
>CAYSGV010000195.1:0-5483 GCA_964430685.1 uncultured Gammaproteobacteria bacterium | reverse complement strand
AAGTGATGATGCTTTATTGCATGCGCGTCGTGATAATATACTTTGCGCAATTTTTCAAACCAGAAAGCGCTGGGGTCTTGCTAGCCTTGAGTTATCGAGTGGCCATTTTAGTTTGACGGAAGTCAACGACCAAAATCATGTCATTGAAGAACTCAATCGTTTACAACCAGCTGAGATTTTAATGGTTGAAGATGATGATGACGCTTGGTTGCGCGCGCTAGATTTAGGCGCCATCACCAAACGGCCAAAATGGGAATATGAATCGCGTTTAGCCACGCGCTTATTAACAGAACAATTTAAGGTAAAAGATATTTCCTTGTTGGGTTGCACAGATTATTCTGTGGCCATTGCAGCAGCTGGCTGTTTATTAAATTATATTCAACAAACGCAACGCAACCAAGTATTACATATTCGTCGACCCATATTTGAACATAGCGCAGACACTATTGCACTTGACCCACACACGCGGCGGAATTTAGAATTAACTGAAAATCTACATGGCGGACGCACGCATACTTTAGTCAGCGTCATTGATTTCACCGTCAATGCAATGGGTAGTCGAATGTTGCGCCGTTGGTTGCATCGCCCACTGCGTAACCAACAAATCATCAATCAACGTCTCGATGTGGTTGCAGAAGTGATTGAGAAAATCGATATTGCAGCGATGCAAAAAATAATTGCACACACTGGCGATTGTGAACGTATTCTTTCTCGTGTTTCACTTAGAAGTGCGCGCCCACGCGATTGTGTGCAATTAAAACAAACGCTAACACAGTTACCTTTCTTGCAGCAGCAATTGCAACCGTTGCAATCCACGCGCATGCAAGTATTAAAGCAAGAATTAAGTGTATTTCCTGCACTCACCACCTTATTAACCAATGCGTTATTGGAAAATCCAGCGCATCTCATTCGTGACGGTGGCGTCATTGCACCAGGCTTTGATGCAGAACTAGATGAACTACGATCGCTCAGTGAAAATGCAGAACAATACCTAGTTGATTTAGAGAATCGTGAACGGCAACGCACCAAAATACCCACATTGAAAGTGGGCTTTAATAAAGTACATGGATTTTATATTGAAATATCACGTGGGCAAGCCAAACATGCGCCTGCAGATTATACCCGTCGGCAAACATTGAAAAATGCCGAACGTTATATTACGCCTGAATTAAAAGCCTATGAAGATAAAGTGCTGCGTGCACAAGAGCGAGCACTGGCGCGTGAAAAATACTTGTATGAATCGCTTTTAGATAGCATTGCAGCTGAGTTAGAACCGTTGCAAACGAGTGCCCAAGCCTTAAGTGAAATTGATGTGCTAGTTAGTTTTGCGCAGGCAGCGCTACAATTCAATTTAACACGCCCAACTTTTAGTCAAGACAGAATAATAAAAATTACACGTGGTCGACATTTAGTGGTTGAACAATTATTGGCGCAACCGTTTATTCCTAACGATGTGTTACTTGATTTTGATCATCAACTCTTACTCATCACTGGTCCGAATATGGGTGGTAAATCAACTTATATGCGACAAATTGCATTAATTTGTTTATTAGCATATGTGGGCTGTTTTGTTCCTGCAGACAATGCTGTACTTGGTGATATCGATCGTATTTTCACCCGCATCGGCGCTGCCGATGATTTAGCCAAAGGTCAATCTACCTTTATGGTGGAAATGACTGAGACGGCACATATTCTACATCAAGCAAGCAAAAACAGTTTAGTGTTGCTCGATGAAATAGGGCGTGGCACCAGCACGTTTGATGGTCTTGCGCTCGCTTGGGCTTGCGCCACGCATTTACTCGAGCAAATTGGTTGCTTTACGCTATTTGCTACTCATTATTTTGAACTAACCCAACTTGCACGCACTTATCCTCAATGTCATAATATTCATGTGGATGCACTGCAACATGATCAAGGAATTGTATTTTTATATCAGATCAAAGAGGGGGCTATTCACCAAAGTTATGGTATAGATGTGGCCCGTTTAGCTGGTATTCCTGCCGGTGTGATTATGAATGCCAAACAAAAATTAGCTGAATTGGAAATTAAAAATAATCAGGAACAATTGCCGCAACATTCTCGCGCGCATGACGATTTAAACAAAAACCATCATTGTGTACGGTATTTACAAACGATTATTCCCGATCAACTTAGCCCACGTGAAGCGCTAGCCATTTTATATGAACTCAAAGCCTTACTCGAAAAAACTGAAATCGCTTAATCATCTCCTCAATAAAGTCCTACCGTAAAACTAAACCTTTATTATTTCTCACTGTCTAAATTTATAGAGCATAAGTCATAAAGGGGTTTAGTATGTCAAGACGAGACCAAAATCGTGAGCGTTATCATATAAGCAAAGTAGGCTCACCCTTGCATCAGCCTAAAAATTATGTGCTGAAAGTAGATGCAGAAACGGGTGATGTAATGAAAGTGGGTTCTATACCTGTGCCAGGCGGTACGAGAAAGGAAATTAAATCAAAAGTGACACGAGCTGAAATTCTTGAAGAAAATGCAGATCTTTGTAGTGATGCTGAGAAAGCCGCAAACTATGCAAAAGCAAGTTCTTGCACGACGTTAGAAGCGATAAAACATGTTGCAGGTACTTTAAGAGCAGCTGATTTAGCGCTCAGTAATTGTCAGCAAGCACAAAAATTAGCAGAATCTCCAGAAAATAGAAATGCCCATCAGAAAAACGGTAACAACCCAACGATGGCGGATTTCCATTTTAATGAAGCCGGAAATACGTTGGCGGCTGTTGAAAACGATCTAAATGCTACGATTAGAGCACTTGAGGCAAAAGTAGGTCATGATGTGCGTAGAGGACAGCTTGACAGTAGAGTCTATGCACAACTTCAAGTTTTAGATAGAGGGATTGAAGATCACCTGGCCCGCTTTCACGTCGAACAACCTACAGAGAAAATAGCAATGGCAGGTGCTGCACAGATACCACCTTCACCTTCTTCTTAATATTTTCTTAATCTAGTGCCGTTACAATATCTATACCTATTTAAGTGATAATGGTACGTTATATTTGAATTGAATCTACAAAATTCAGGATCCAAAGAAGCTTTGCTAGCTACCTTACAGCGATTGCAAGTAGCCACCGATGTTGAGCAAATCTGCATCAATAATCTTTCATTCACATTGACTATAATTCTGTTACAAAAATTACCCGCTCTTACACATATACGCGGTATTCATTTAAAAATGGGTAGCCTCTCTGAAAAAGCGGCGCTTAGAATTTGGACTTTAATTCAATTGAATCCAAATATTGACCGTCAATTAACCCAATTTGAAATAGAAAATCGTCTAGCACAATTAACACTTGAAATCGTTAAACGTGAAGATATACTTGCTCAATTGACTGAAAAAGTAAATGCGTTACAACATAAACGTACATCATCTGATGATTCATCAGAACCAGAATTACTAACTAAAAAAATGAAAAAAAAGGTCCATTTCGCTGCTGCTACTGAAGAATACTTGCCCGTGCACACCGTGCTTGGGTTTCATGCAGATTGTGGCCCAGCACAAAACCTGCATACTGCTATTGAGAGAAAAGAATCTGGCTCTATAGTCATTATCAAAAGTAAATTGAACAAAAACGATTTTCAAAACATTTGTGCACAACCTTGTCGTAGTCCTGAATACTTTGGTATACCAGCGCTTTTTTTAGCAGCCCAAATTTTTGACCGATTCGAATTGATTTCTCAATTATTGTCTTGTGGTGCTCCAGTAAATACATTAGTTAGTGGTCATGCCGCTCAAGAGATCGCACATCTCAATATCATGCATTTTTGTTGTCTGCGAGGTGATGGATGTGTATTTGCTGAATTAGAAAAAAATTTAGATAAAGATGATATGGCAATGCTTGCGAATGAACGCGTGTTTGCTGGAATTTATTATGGTTTAACAGCGTTAGATATACTTTGCTTACAAGTGCAAAAGCACAGTGAAAATTTTGAATTAGATGATGTAACTAAAGAATTACTTACTAAATTAATAAGCATTGGTGCAAAATCAAGTATCGCGGCGATAGATGCACCTACTAATGACGAACAAATAGGTGAGAAAGTTGATTACGTACAATTCGTGATGGATATTTGTAATCGATTAAGAGCCAATAAATACACAGTACCCAGGAGATCCACAGCACTTGCCATTCCAACGGCTGCTCAATTTGAAGTGCGAGAATCTGCAGTGGGTACAACGCGCACAGAAGTGAGCACAGCACTAGCTATTCCAGTAACTGTTCAAACTGAAGCAACTGATGTTAGCGTTGCTACGGCAGATATAGAAAACCCATCTAGTGCTACTGTTAGCGCAGCGCGTTCATTAGCGCGACTTTGGCAACAACGAGGTATTGCCGATTCATTGCCTACGGAGGCAGATGTTGATGCGCCCGCAGAAAGCCAGCTAGCAGACAGCGATATTGCATTACCAAATGATGCTATTCGTTCGCCTTGTGGGCGTTGATCGAAATAAAACTTGCTTAAACGATGTCTAAACAATTATTTAGTATTTAAACTTTCGAAGTTGTTTCGACGCTAGGGATGAATTCATTACTTTCTTTTAAAATGAAATTGATTAACATCTCTGTGCATTCATGAACACTGTATCGCCATGCGAATAAGCTAAAAAAAAGACTAGCGCTTAGTAAGCGAAATTCTCCCGTTGTATGATAATCGACAGGATAAGGAATAATTTGCCAATTTAATTTCCGAAATAATCCTACCGCGCGCGGCATGTGCAGTGCTGAAGTGATGAGCAACCATTTTTCGTTTGTTTTTGGTTCAAACAACTCGTAGCTAAATTGGGCATTTTCGTTGGTATTACTGGCTTTTGTTTCAAATTCGATTTTGTCTGTGTCTAATCCCATTTGATCAAATAATTCTTTTGCAAGTGCTGATTCCTTTCTAAAATTTTTTATACGTCCACCACCTGTAAATGCTAAACGGCAGTGGGGGTACTTTTTAGCTATTTCCGTGAATGCTATTAAGCGACCAATGTGCATGTTGTAGCTGGTAACCTTACGTGCCATAGTTACCAGAAAATCAAAGCCAGAGCCAAGAACAATAATGCCGTTTATATCAACAGGGATCTCTTCTAAGCGGGGAAAACGATTTTCTAAAAATACGAGCAACCAGTAACCAACAGGTAACAAAACTATAAAAACAATTAATAGCACAAGTGCGGTCAATAATGTTTTTGTGACCAAGAAATGGCCAAGTAGTGACAATATAAAGGCTGATAATATACCGATGATAATGAAAATATCGATATGAATAATCAATCTTGCCACATTTCTAAGAACAAGACGAAATATTGGTTTAAATTTTATTGCGGTTTCCATCTATTAAGTTCCATTCAAATTAAGACTAGAAAAAGACTGTGTGGGTTCTTTCTCCTTTTCAGCACTTTTAGTTGCATGTACATCGCTACCCGCTGTGAAACTACTCGTTGCTTTGGAACAGTCTATTGTA
>CAYSGV010000194.1:0-5531 GCA_964430685.1 uncultured Gammaproteobacteria bacterium | reverse complement strand
CTTCTCTTTGAAATTTAACTATGAAATCTTTTAGCACTGTTTCTTCAAGTTCATTGGCAAAAATGTCTCGCAAATTCGTTTGAGCACTTTGTTTAAATTCATTCCACAACTCGAAAGAAAGCGCTTTTCGTAGTGAAAATAAACTACTAGCAATTTCCCAATGATGTTTTTGCAGCTTAAATCCTAGACCCTTTGACCGATCCGGATTAATAAACTCTTTGCTGAACTCAATAGGCGAAAAAAGCCGTTCCCCGTAAACGATTGGATTATATGGCCCTTCATAGGTGAATTTCGGATATTCCACCGCATCTTCGGTCATTAAATCAATATAGGCATTTGAATCTCGATGTTCTCCAGAGCTCACCCTAAACTCTGCTTCACTCAATCGATAAAACCCATCAATCACCCCTATACTGACCTGACCTGCATAATCTGGTCCTCTATCTTTAACGCGGCTTGCTGTATGTTCGAAATCAAATTGGCTTATATCACTAAAATAGGTAGAAATCGCTGTGTCAATATCTGATGTCAAATTGCGACTCCCGGGTGCTTGGATACGGATACGACATTTTCCTTTTACCGGTACACCCACAGGCTTGCCCCCAGGCCTACCATAGATAATAAATTCATACCATTCTGACGTGAAAACGTCTTTATCACCTTTGCGTTCATACTTCGCGATTGCTTGCGCCTCTAAATTATAATGTTGTGGTGGGAAAATGAGCTCGATGGCTTGTCGATAAATTCGATAATCAATCAACTCTCGTAGTTCGATAAATTTACCCATTTGCTCACCAGCGAGTTCACGTAATTGCCTATTTTCAAATCGCCCCATTACATAAGTGTTCTTAATATCATCCCAGGTTTGTCCATCATGGGTTAAACGCGCTAATTCTGGGGCTATATTCGCCACGGCACTGCCTCCACCCGCTTGCAACTTTAATGCAGGTATTTGCAAACTTGGCATTAATGAAGGTAGCTCTTTTGCTACTGATGCATCTCGAGCTTCAGTTAATTCTCTTTGCGGCCCCTCCATTTTTGATTCCTTGGTTAAGGATGATGATAATTTTGATAACTCATTCATAGGTAAAACGGATAACTTCGTACTAGCTGGTACAGGTATTTTGGTTACCGGCTGTTCAGAAATTTGTTTTATAACGAGTTGTTGGTTCAACTCGAAAATAACTTCTCCTTGTTCTTCGAAATGCGCAACCAGCAATTTATCACTAAATTCTCTAATTTCTTGTATGGATATTTGTTTGAGTATTGAAGATCGTCGCAGATAATTGATCGCTTGCTCTGATAAAACAAATCCTTCATAACCTTTCAACCCATCTCGGATATCTAGTCGCTGTGCTAATACCCTTAATTCTCTCCATAGCCGCTCATCTAAGCCACCAAGCGGCTCTGCCTGTCGCTGAAATAATTCTTTTACTTCTTGTCCAAAACGACCATTTTCCGTTATCGCTTTTCCCAAACGATGCATTAGTTGATCACGAAGTGTGTCTTTTGCATACTTATCACCAACAATTTCTGCATCGCAAAAATTTGCTCGCGCTTGCGCTATCGCTGATATAGAACTCCTTGGATCCTGCTCATTAAATCTGCTAATACTGATTAAGCGATCTAAAGAGATTTCTGCCAAGGTTTGTCCAACGATATAAGCACAATCACTGCCATTCACTTGTTGCTTATCTGAAAAGATAGCAAAGGAAACTTGCTCTATACTTAACTCTTTGGGGTAGGTGCGCCGGATGATATCAATTTGCTCAGCCTTAAATTCACCTATTTCTGAATCTACTGTGCTCTGGTTAGCCGGCTGCTGATGGATACGATTTACAAAGTTAATGAAACGTTGGGTAAAATGCTCTTTAATTTGTGCGATGGCTTCTTTGTCTTCTCCTGATACCGGTGGATTACTTCCGGTTGGATTAAAATAACGTATGTCAATTACGCCAGTGGCTCGGCTTTTCACAAATACCAGCCCACAAAAGTGGGTTTGATTTAATAGAATCGGCAGAATAAATTTGTTCACTTGTAGCTTTAAAAAGAAAGCGGTAACGAATTCCTTTAACGGAAAGGTGATACTTTCCAGACCAATGCTACGTTCTTCTTGTGTCGGTGCTAAATTCCATACATAGGAACATAATTGAACATCTGAACGAGTTTGAGTCACTTGCTTTAAATAATGTAACAATTGATTTTCACTGCCCCAGGATTCGGGTAAAGCTAAACTGCCAAGTTCTTTCAATGCTTCTTGGAGTCGATAGTAATGTTGTGATTGTGGGGATACATATTGGTTCGAAACAGAAAAAGTTGCCTGTTCTAAAATGTTATTTTTTCTTTCTCCATACAATGGTACCATTGTATTTTTTACAAGGTCATCTGCTGATTTAACCGCTGGAGTTGGCAAAGTTAAACTGATGTGTGGAGAATAACTTAATGGAAGAGTATGTGCTGTTGAACGATTCACCACAGGTGAGGTCGATTCCTTGCTTTCATCAGGCCGTATTAATATTGGCGAACCTGCACCATAATTATGGTAATTGATGGAAATAATATCCCTGCCTGCATTACTACCAATCGTTTGCATGCTAGAACTTTCTTTTGACAGCCTTGGTGGTAATACACTTAGATCCGATGATTGCATAGATGGATAATCTAATTTTTCCAAGAGATCGATGGACCAATTACTTTCAATATGAAATATTCTTTGTAGAGCATGACGCCAATCAAAATAAAATGTTGAATAGTTGACACCAGCTAATGAGAATGATTTATAGTGGCGGTTTTCGTAATAAAATATTTTATTTGTGTGCGGGTCGAAATAAATCGCTCTTACTTCAGCAATGTGATAATACAATATAACAGCATACAGAGCTTCCCTTTTACTGGTGTTATTTTCTCTTAGAGCATACTCAAGCAAGCTCCCTATGGGCTCTCCTGATAGAAAGAAAAATAAAGGCAAATAATATGTATCTGCAGCAAATGACATATTTAAAATTTGTTTCGTCTCTTTTCCTTTGTAAAATTGGCTTATTCGTTGATAGCATTGCTGAATGATTTGTTCATGGGTTACCCTATTGAATGTTTGCTCAGAAACTTCATCCCAATCTATATTTTTGAGCATCATGTTAATAACCACTGGCTCATGCTGGCCCCAAAGAAAAAGAATAATGGCAGCATATCTTCTAATGGACAACGATGTGGCATCAGAAGAAAAAAGTTTTTTTGCCGATTCACTTTCTCGATAACTTAAAGATAACTGTGGGGCATTTAATTTTCTTCTCAAAAAGAAAACCATGGCTTCATTTTGTAAGCTAAGCGCTCTTGATTCCGCATTAATTATATTTAAAAGGTATTCTTCGTATTTTTCGCCATTATGGACTTCTTGGTAATAGAGCTCCATACAATGCAAGGCTAAGATGCGTATGTTAAGTGGAATTGTTTCATTTGAAATAACTCTACGCAAAAAATCATTGAGCTTTAAAAGTTCATCACCAACTAATATGACTGGCACTTTTTCCTTAATTAAATATAGAACTGATTCCTGTAATATCCTGTCATTTTGAGAGGACAACTGTTCCACGATTAACACATACTCTAATTGTAAAGAAGGTAATTGTTTTCGCAAACAAGCTAAAAAAGTCAAAAAGCCAAATGCTGAAATCTTTGCGCTTACAGATCCATTCGCATCTCTTAGTACTTGTAAAATACTCTCGACTTGCGTATTTAGTTTATCTTTATAACTGCGTGCAAATTTAGTCCATTCTACCGGGCCATACAACTGTATGGACCGGGTTTGTTGATTGATAACTTTTGCCCTAAACAAATTAATTAATAAAACAACCTTTAAGATCAAATATTTTTGCTCTGCTAATAAATTTTTCTTGTCAAGCAAGCTAAAAAGTTCTTTCGTATCAGCTTCAGTTAATGCCACGCCCATATAGACTGGGCTATTCTGTGAATTACCTTTTATAACATATAATTTATCAACAACCGCTTCAATTAATCTGACATCTGCTAATTCGTAGGCTTCCTTTTTTTGTAGCATTTTTACAATTTCTTCAATCGCAGTATGTCCGAATGCATGAAAATGTATATAGGTCGTCACGAGTGCCATTGTGGGGTGCGTTCGAGCATGTTCATTGCGGACATCTGGATCTAATAGCGGATAAAAGTTAAAGTAGAAATTGTAATACTTTTGATAATTAAATCTTTGCTTAATTGAATCTTCCGCATGATCCATCTCATTCGTTATTCGTTTAATTAATACTATGGAAAGAGCGCGCGAAAATGGCTGGTTCATTTGCAGCAAAGAATTTAATGCTAATTCTAAATGGCCTGTTTCTGAACATTCAACTGCCTGACAAATATAGGTTTGTATTTCTGGATGTAGAAAAAAACTTCTACTGAGCTTTAATCGCTGCCAAAATATATTTCGTGAATTTAATGGGATAATGCTTTTGGGATCTAAAAATAATTTAAACCAGCTTGTAATCGCATCCATCCCAGTTTCATATATTTGCTCTATATAATAATTCGCCTCATCAAGGCAACGCATTAACAAGCCTATGATATAGACTTGTGATGCATCATATGGTTCCTGTCTTAACAAATTTATAAAATATTTTAAGGTGATGATGTCTCTTCTTTCTGCTAATAATCCTGCAACAATCCACCAGATAAATTCATATTGACCTGAAAATTTATGTGCTTTGACAAATTCACTGATGGTTAAGTTATTGGGATAGACCCATTCATGGTTAAAAGGTGAAACAAAAAATACTTTAGCTTTTGATAGTGATTTAGTTTCCTTCTGTAATATTGTCGCTATATAGCGAGCAGCCCAAAACGCTCTAAATGTTAAATGGCTAAAATAGTACTGACTAATACCATCATATTTTGCATATGGGTTATTGGGTTTGACAAAACCAAACTTTTTTAATGTACTTACAATATCTTTAGGCTTTTCAACTTGCGGCGTACTTTTTAATCGTTCATCAACATATTGCCGCGTATGGGTAAGTTCAATAAATAGCTTATTATCCACCAAGGTTTGCATTGCCAAATGCTCTAAAAAGCCAATGACCACTTGACATATAGACATTATTTCATGTATGTCAGCATGCATGAACTTAGCATTATTGCTTGAATCTAGATTATTCAGATAACGTATACAAAGCGAATACAATACTCGTTCATATAATTGACTCATCGTGCAGTGTGTTTCTGATATTCGTTGTTCATGCCAAACACTACAGCCTAATTCAAGGTTAATTGGAATACGAAAGATCCCAGCTATATTAGGATTATCTTGAATAAATTTTATGATTAATGGTATTTCTTGCTTCTTAAAACCTGGGAGATAGGTAAAGAAGCTTTTAACATATTGAATAATGCTTTCTGGGGAAAACCCTGTGATTTCAAGTGCTACATTCGGCCTGTAGCCATATTCACTTAGTCCATGTAAATTATAGGGTCTAGAGGTAAGAATATTTCGATTATATGCAAATAATTTTTTTAATGCT
>CAYSGV010000193.1:0-5532 GCA_964430685.1 uncultured Gammaproteobacteria bacterium | reverse complement strand
ACTGTCAAATTTGCGATTGAAGCTTGAGTTCGGGGTGGTATAATCGAAAGTAGTGTTCAACATACCTTTGCTAAAAATTCTAGATAAAAAAACGGTGTTGGCATGAGTAACCGAATGCGTATTAAACAGCGTGTTGTACAAGCTGCAGAGCAGCCACTTAATCAGAATCATTTCGTGAGTCCTGTTGATATACTCATTGCCCTGGGTTGGCTTCAACCCATTCAGGTACAAGACTGGCGAAAAGGGAAAATTCCCTATTTGGAAAAAGCCATACAGGCCAATTTAAACAAAATAAGTTATGCTATGAAATGCTTTCGTCTGTGGAGCGCTCAAAAAGAGCTAAAAACAAGCGAAACAGCTTACTTAGCACGGACGAGGGGATCCAAAAAGGAATTACAATTTAGCATCAGTGGCCATCCGCGTATCGAACAAGCTTATAGAACCCACCACCTTTCTCCACAACTTTCGTAGCACAAACAAAAGAAGCTTAAAGAAAAATTGGAAAAAGTACCAGAGATAATTGTCTATCTCACCACCAGGGAGTCAAGCTGTAGTCAATGTCATCAAGCTTTGCCGAGAGGAAATTTTTTATATCTGGAAGGAAACCAGCCTTTGTGTGTTCATTGTACGGGATTAAATGAGCTTCTCTTTCTTCCGAGTGGGAATGCCAAGTTAACCCGAAACTCAAAGAAATACAGTACAAAATATGCAATTGTCGTAAAGTTCAGTCGTGCACGTAAACGTTATGAACGGCAAGGTGTTCTTATCGAAAAGTCAGCCTTGCAGAAAGCTCAAATCGCACTTTTACATGCTTAATCTTAATAAGCACTTATTTTATTAATCAATTTTACATTTTATTATTCTTAGCAATGAATTCATACATGCCCGTATCACTCTCATTGTCGCTTTCAGCAGGCGTGGCAGTGGTGGAACTCAGTTTGTTTTTGCGTTCAAGTGTACGTTGTAGCATTAATGTGCCACTATGGTTAATCGACAATTGCGTTGTTTTGGGAAATTCAGTTTGTGTGGGTGTCGCATGATTGGATAATTCTAAATCATGTTTTAATTGTTGCATTACACCCAGAAGTCCTTCATAGAAAAAGCCATTGCTTCTGCCAAAATCAAATATCCAAAATCCACGTTGGCAATCTCGTAAAACATTAGCCAGATGGATGAGCGCTTTATTAAATGCATCTGTCGTTTTCATCATATAGGTTTTTAATTCCTTGAGTTTATTTCGCTCTGAGGAACTAAGCTCCTTGCGATATTTGTTTTGCTTTAACATTAGCTCTAATGCGCAGATAATGGTATTGTGGTAGTAACGCTGCATGGGATGCATCGTAGTGGTTAAAGGAGCTGATTCCTGTGATGATTGTTCAAGTTCTTTTTGCGTTTCCCGAATAAGCGCATTGGTTAATTGTTGATACTTAGACATAAATGGTCCTCCTCACTTCTGGTTGTGTTTCAGGTAGTTGTTGTTCTGATTTAAGGTTCGCATGCGCTGTTTGTAGCCAATGCAATCCTCTCATTAGCAAGCCATCTTTATGGATGAGTGTTTGCAATGTTTTAACGTTGAGATGCCCTTGATTACTTGCAGCGATTTGACTGATTGCATGGCACAGCTGTAATGCAGCATCTAGTTTTGCAGGCAAAGATAATGCTTGTGTCAGGGCTTGGTATTTTTCCTGTAATCGCTGATTGATTTGTGCATGTTCCGATTTATTTTTTTGTTGCTGTCTATCTTTAAATAAACAAAAGTTTGTATGATACATGGGTAATTTTTCAGCGCCTCGGCTCAGCTCAATCATACCATGGAACATTAACTGACCGGTTAAGACATTCATCCATAACTGGAACAGTTGGTGAATATCTTGGCCAGCAATATTGTCCTTCTGAAACAATTTAAGATAAGGTTGTTGCTCTGGAGGGCACACTGCATTGAGCCATTGAAACATTGTAGTTTGCCATTCTGTGGTTTCTTTGGTTGTTTGGGTGTCAATTAGAAACCATAGAAGATTAAGTTCTGTCAATTGTTGCAACTGGCTATTAACCATTGGATTGCTTGATTGATACACACGCAGGTAATGAAGCGGCTGTTGGCTGCTTTTTAATTCTGCTAGCTTCATTGGCTGAGAAACGCCCTGCACCATTTGCTGCTGGTGTATTTGATGCAGTTGTCCAACGGCGGCTTCATGCGTTTGACGTATTTGTTTGGCACGGGTGGATTGATAAACATCTGCTTCCAGTTCCCACAGACGACTGTAGATACTTAAGGTTTCTAAATCTGCAGTGGATAAGGGAACACCATTCTTAAAGGCTTTAAAGTTTCGATGTTGTTTAGCCAAAAAGCGTTGCCTATCCCGCACATCATACCAGCAGAGATAAGCAATCTCTTGATGGTCACATAAAACAGATAGAAAAGTGGTATCTGGATGAATGGGGATATCTTTAGGCAATTTATCCAAACACTGTCGTTTTAAATCGATATTGGTTTGATAATTTAATTTACTTATTTGTTGCCTGATGTGGCTACCCAGATGATTAAAGATTACCTGTAATACTTTTAGGCACTCTTGGCTCTCTAGAGGCGTTTGAGCTGTTTTCCAGCGGGTGTATAAGGATAATATGGGGTCAACAGCATCAGCATAATGTCCTGTCTGTATTGCTTGCTCTACAACAATTTTGTGCTCTTGCAATTGCTTCATTAAAAGCACCCTTTTCTTCAATGTATAGAAATCCTGTTTTAAGGATTCGCATTGATAGGTTTTAACAAATTCTTCACTGAATATGCCTTCAATCATTTGTAAGCCTGCTTCATTGTCAACATAGTTATCAATGAAATTTCTAATCAGCCGAATCAATTCATTGATATGGTGCGCACCGTATGCGGTTAATAGTGAATTGAGTGTCCTCTCAGTAAAAGCATGACCATTAACGGCATTTTTGAATTGAGGGTTGAGTTGCTGCGCAAGTGCCATAAACCGATAGTCCTGGGCTAATGGCTCATCTTGAAGTTTTTCGATGAGGGCCAGTAAATGTAAATCCCATTCTTGCATTGTGGAAAGATGCTGGTGAATGATAGCGCTCCATTCTTTGGCAAAATATTCATCCGGTGGATTTAAGGAAAAGGTAGCATCATTTGCCAATTCTCGATAATCTTTTTGATTTAAAAGGGTACGTAATCGTTTTGAGCTGTACTCCAAATAAAGATTCTTATCTGTGCAAGCTACGACAATTGATTGATAAGCATTATCCTGTCCCGTATAGGTTTTAAGATATTGGCGTATCAGTGTATGCAATTCTTCTTGGTATTGTGGAAACTCTTGTGCGATTGCATAGAATTCTCTGATGCTGGCTCTAATGTTATCTAAAGTCAGTTTCTGTTCATGCCCCTTAATACTGAAAACAATGCCTTCTCTGAGCTGGGCTTGCTTTCCCTCTATTGGAATATCAACAAATAACTTTCGCATAACGACTAGAAATTCGGCCATCGCCACTTCATGTTGTTGCCACCAAAGCTCAACTGCAAGGGGCGCCCATCGTTTGACATAAACAAAGGCTGGATTGGCACTGTCTTTAATCTTTGGCAAGAGATAAGTCTTTGCAATCACTTTACAAAACGGTGCGATGGATATATCAGTGATAGCAGCCTGTTCTAAAATCAAGTGTAATTGTTGCTCAATTGCTTCAACAGATGATTCTGCAAATGAGAGCTCATTTAAAAGCAAGGCTTCTAATATCCTATAAGTTGCTTGAAGCTTTGGGTTAGCGTTAAGCCGAATACATTGAGCAATCGCAGCTGAAATTTCATCCTTCGATAAAGGAAGAATGATGCGCTCATTATTGTCTGATATGCTTTCTTTAACCAATTTTTGCAGGAATCGACCCAATACATTGGTTTTATCAGCATAAGTACTCTTTGCTACTTTGGCGCGTGCTTGTAATTCAGGGGTTTTTTGATTTTGTGCACCTTGCTGAAGAGCCGTTTGTACCGCCTCATGTTTCTCGGCAGTCAATTCAGAAAGCAAGAAATCACTTTCTTGTTTCACAAATTGTTCGTTTAACACAAACTGCCAATCATTGAGTTGTTTTGCAGTTGCTGATAATTTCACTTGCCAACGCTTAATCATTTGGTCTGCATCACCAAAGAATATTCGTGCAAACCAGCCTAATCGAGATTGTTTCGCAACAGCGTGAAGATTTTGTAGAAGAAGCTGCGCCTGATTGACATGCTTGTGTGCACTTAAAAATGCAGCATGGGTGATTTGTTCTTGCTCCAGTGTTTGTTTTACTTCAGCAAGAGAAGTATTTAGACGTGCCAGTTCATAAAATTGGTCACGGAAAAACCAGTAACGAAGCGTTGTACCCAGAAACAACCACTCGGGTATGCTTGTTTCTTTTGGAATAAATTCCTTAAATTCAGTAGGAATAATAAAGCAACCGCTATCGGTAATAATATTCTCCATCGGTATCATGCCTTCAATGGCCTGGCTCTGAAACCAGGGAAGGACTTTAAGTCTTTCTTTACCTTCTTTTCGGCCAAAGAATGCGATTATCCGATGAAACTCCTCAAATGCTTGCTGATTCATTTTTGAGACTGCAGGTATTTGGGCGTGAGTGACTGATACACCATTCACTTTTTTGAGTTGGTTCAACTCTTGATGGAGCTGAGCCAAGACATCATCATGTCCATAAAGCGCAAAACAAGCTAAACGCGCAAACATACTTTCTTGTAACTTAGCAATTTCGCTTAAACTTTGTTCAGAAGAGTTGCCTAATAGTTGCTCGGAGAGTTGTATCAGATAAGTTTCATAGGCTTGATAAAATTTGGGGTCAACTTTTCCTTTCTTTTTCCTTAATTCGTGCAAAGAGCAACTAACTGCCTCATAGAGATTCGGTAAGATTTCTTGTGTGATAAATAAAAGTGCATCACTTGAAAAGTTGATGAATTGAACCATTGTGCCAATTTGTTTATTCAAGTCCGTGAATTGTTTTCTTTGTGCATCATTTTTGCTACACAACTCTTCCAGTGCTCCCCACATTTTTTTTCTTGCAAACCCGCTTGCTATTTGTTGCCGTGTGACTAAGATATTGCCAACCGTTAATTCTTTCCCTGCTTTTTGTAAGACTTTAACTTGCCTGCGCATATCGGCTAATGAAGGCTTTCCGCTGGCTTTTAATCTGGCGCGTTGTTGCGACCATTTTTGATTTGGCTTTTGGGCAGGTTGAAACATTAAATAACCCTCTTTGTAAACATCAAAGCCTGTTTGTAAATGAGTTTGAAATTCTGTTGATAAACTTGTCAAACCATATTGCTTTAATCGTGGCAATCCTAATTGTTGATTCACAGCTTGATAATTAAATGGTTTAAATTGAAAGACTTGTAACGGATACATATTTTAATCCTCTTATTAATATTTTTGAATTGATTCGTTAAAATGATGGTTAATCATTGGCCGATAAACTGCGCACCAATGCAGGAGAGGGTAGGGCACTCATGATTTCATCTATTGGCTCGATATCGCGGTAATT
>CAYSGV010000192.1:0-5670 GCA_964430685.1 uncultured Gammaproteobacteria bacterium | reverse complement strand
GGCTTGATCAAAGAGGTAGTACCCTAATCCAAAGCCCGAATATTGACAAACAAATTGCTCGTGATATTTCGCTCATGGAAGTCGTTGCTCGTTTAACTGAACGTTATTGGTCAGAAGGTCCACGACTACGACCATGTGAAGTAGTAGCTGAATTTGCCCGAACACTACGCGATGAGCTCGATTTACAACGTGAAGCCGCCAATGCATCACAATTACGACGAAATTTTATTGGTTCGAATTTGATTTATGTGCCAGAAATATATTGGGGTTATACCCATAAAAATGTTATGGTCATGGAACGAATTTATGGCATACCCATCGCTGATATCAATACACTCAAAGAAAAGAAAGTCAATCTAAAACGCTTAGCTGAACACGGAGTTGAGATTTTTTTCACACAAGTGTTTCGTGATTGTTTTTTTCATGCGGACATGCACCCAGGAAATGTGTTTGTCAACATCCATGATCCTGAATATCCCATCTATACTGCCGTTGATTTCGGAATTATGGGCACATTAAATCCAGAGGACCAACGTTATTTAGCCGAAAATTTATTAGCATTTTTTCGCCGTGATTACCGACGCGTTGCTGAATTACATGTGGCTTCTGGTTGGGTTAATCCGCACACACGCATTGATGTATTTGAGTCTTCCATACGCACCGTCTGCGAACCAATTTTTGAGCGTCCCCTTAAAGATATTTCCTGCGGACAAATGCTGGTACGGCTCTTTGAAACTGCAGCACAATTCGAGATGGAAGTACAACCACAATTATTACTATTACAAAAAACCTTACTCAATATAGAAGGACTCGGACGACAACTTTATCCGGATCTTGATTTATGGAATACGGCTAAACCCTTTTTAGAACAATGGTTAAAAAAACAAATTAGCGCTAAAACATTACTAAAAAAAATGCGGCGAAATTTTCCCTACTGGCTTGAAAAATTTCCGGAATTGCCTGATTTAGTATATGAAACATTAAGCTATCGTAAACAAGAATTGCAGATCGCAGCAAAAAGTAATCTGCATCAGATCAATCTACCCATAAAAACGAAAGGAAGCTTTGCAAAAGGTTTCGGGCTAGCCTTTATAGCGATTGGCGCCAGCATGGGCTTATATACACAATTACTCACCAAATTTACCCTGCCCTATTTTACCCCGATACAATGGTCGCTTGCTTTTTTACTGACAGGATTTATTACCTTATGGTTTAGAAGCGTAATCTAGCATAAGCAGGCGGGGATAATATAAAAAATCCTCACGCTGGATGGACGGGTACCAGCGCGAGGACATAATAGGCACGACCACATTCTTTATTTTTCAGCCAACTTCTAAAACAGATTCGTCATTTTTGTTTCTATATTGTATTCAACATTATGAATAAAGGAGATGGTTTCATCATCACAATCTAAACGATTAGCAATTTTTGCAGCATCACTGGCATAGAAAATTGCATCTTGATAATTTCCCTGTTCAGTTAAAATACTTGCTAAAATGAGATCACCATAAACTTGGGTATCAAGATTATTACTTTTTTCTGCCAATTCCACTGCTTGTTTCAATGTCGATATAGCTTCTTGCCAAGAATTAGCGATAAACTCGATATTCGCTTTACACAACAAGGCATTAACTAAAGTTTTACTCTGCACACTGGTAACTTGATTAATTATTTGTAATGCCTCTTCACAATTAGATTCAGCAAAACTATTGGCTAAATTTATGCTGATTCGTGTAATCTGATTTTGATTAAGCTTCGTTCTATTCTTAGCAAAACTCAAAGCTTCTTTAAGTACTTGTATCGCTTCCTTCTTATTGCCTTGTTGCGTCAGCACAAAAGCATAATATTCAAAGATATAAAGAGAATCGGTGCTGTCTGCTTTTGTCTTCACTTGTTGATAAGCAAGGCTTGCGATTGCTTTGGCATTGCTTGGACCTTGGACGGAATAGAGCAACTTGTTGCACCAATTAATCATATCAATTTCGTCGCTCGTATACGCTGTTGTCAAAGCTATCGTTGCAATATCTTGTACATGTTCTACGATAGTGTCGCTCTGACCACTGATTGATTTATTAATTGTGAAAAATACATTTAAATAATGTAACAAAATATAAACGGTTAATCGAACGCCTGTACGTTGATTAGTCGCATTACTTTTATCGAATGCCATGCGTTCCTGAGCTACTTTAAATGCACTTTCGTAACATTCTAGAGCGGCTTCATACTGATGATTATGAGTTAAAAACGCTGCATACGTAATCATGGCGATTACTTCATCTTTTGGCGTTACTGTGCTCTCAATAACATCTTCAAAATACTTTTTGGCTTCATTTAGACTGCGTCCATTTACTTTCTCATTTGTTCTACTCAATGCACTAAATATTCCAGTTGAATTTTTTAAACTATGCAAATCCGTAAGCATACTAGACCTCCAGGTAAAAATTAGTCATATAAATTTTCTCGATCATTAATTTAAGTATTGGACACGAAGCGGCCACGTGATTTTGTCGCTTGCGTGAGGCCTTGAACACTGGGGGTTGCACGTGAACCCATTTTTGCTAGTGCTTGAATAACTTCTTGATGCTCATTGGCACCTGTACCTACAGCTACACCGAAGCTGCCAAAATTTTTCGTATCTTTTCTCAAATCTTCTGGAATATGTGACAACAATAATGAACCAAATTGTGTTGTACCAAGACTATTGGCCCGTGCTGGTGATTTACCACCACTTTGTCTGATTGCCGTTTTGACGGACTCTGGTGTTTCAAGCTGTCCGGATTGTTTAAATGTTGCTGTCGTTAATAATGATTCCACACCACTACTAATAAAACGTGCTGATGCGCCTGAAGAACTGATTGTTCTCGTGTTGCTTGATTTTTGATTACCTTTTGTTGGTTCAAATTCCATTTTTAGACCCCCATGCCAATATATTTTAGCAAAATCAATATGTTATAAACTTTATACTCCCCCATCTTCAATATAGACTAGAAGGTCTACGTTTGCGCAACAAAATATTTGAAAAAAATTTAACGCTTTGATTTTATGCATACTCAAGATTAGCGGCTATTTCAAATAGTATAGAATCTGTCCTAAAATGAAGATGGTAGCGTATCTATTTTGGGTAAATGCTCACAAGAAATTCAGCTGTTAAAGATTATCAGTTATTTTTCATAATATAATAAGTAAAAATCATTTATTGATAGTTTTATTATTTCTGCACTTTGAAAATAATTACTTCATCGTCTCTGTTGTTTGCAAATATTTTAATGGGAACAACGTTAATTCCTTGCATACGACTTGATAATTTAGCCATATTTTTATGTGCTACCCTTAGCACTAAATAATCAAAATTCTTTAATGTTGATGGGTTAATTAAAGAAAAATCATCAGCACCATTTTGCTCGAATTCTTGCCAATTAACTGATTTAACGTGTGCGTAATATAAAATTTGTCGATTATTGCTATAGATCCGTTTATCTTTAGGTAAATTTTGTTCCACCCATATTGCTGCATCATAAATGTATTGTTTGGAATAACCAAAATGTAAGAGACCACTGCATAATAAATACAACATTAACACTACAAGGCCAACGCGTTGTAAACGCAATGTATTTTTAATAAGCAAAACTTTTTGTTGCCATAAATGTTCAAAAGCAAATGGCGCCGGTAAAATGAGCAATAAAGAAAGTGGCACGAGGTAGCGACTCACCATGAAAAATTGTTGCAATAAAAAAATAAGAGTAACCAAAAAATTAATTACGATAAAAACAACAAGTACTGACATCATTTTATTTTGTGGTAGACACTTGTTGCGCATAGAAAAGGCACTGGTCAATAATAATAGAATATTGGTGGCTGATATTATTTTTATTAGATAATAGGCAATGAGGCCGGCAATTAAAAAACTCCAAGCACTACCAGCAGAAAACACGTTTAAAATACTCGTAGCCATGAGATCTTTTTTCATGATTAGCGCACTCACAATTGCGTTTATTAATTGGCCAAATTCTAGGATGATTGTGGCGAGACGACCGGCATAATGCATAAAACTATTATCCGTGAGCATTACCCCCATAACAGCAAACAATCCCAATATGGGTATGGCTTCGAATTTTAATAAATCGACTACGCGCTGAAGCTTAATATTGCCTTGAATAAATAAAAAAGCGATTGGTGCGAGTAGGAAAAAAAAGATTCCTTCCACGCGAAACAGAGTGGCCATAATAATAAAAAACGTCCATAAAAATAGATAAATGTTTTTTCGTTGCTTGCTATAGCTGGCTAAAGCTACTATGGCTAATAAATAGAAGGCCCAATAACCTATATCACGGATAATAAAATTACGATAATTATTAAGTTGTGGATATGCTAAAATCAATATAGTCGACCACCACTGCACACGAGTGTTAGCACCCATTAACTGAATCAATTTAATAAATGCATAACAGATCACAATAAATAAAACACTGTTTAATAAATAGGCCGATTGCTGATAAGAAAGAAAGCTAATTTTATTTATCCAAGCAATAAATATGGAATAGAAGGGCCAACCATAGGTTTGTAATGCAGCGCTAAAACCGCCTTGTGTATAGACTTCAGCAGTACGTAAATAAATGATGGCATCATTATTCACTAAATCTAAGTGCAAAATAGACCAAATTGAAAATAATATTGAGCAAATGGCTGCAAATGCCAATGGTGAAATAGGCTTGCGTGATTGATAACGCATTAATGCTGTTAAACTCACGAAGTTACTTCTTCCTTACCGTTTTTGGTGTTTTCATTCATGGGTTGATAACTGCAAACCAATTGTTTTAACAAAAGCCGAATTTGCTCCAAATTAAATGATTTGCAAGCCAATGCTAATTGAGCAATCGCTGCGTTTGTGTCGAAATCTGCACGATGGCTATGAGTTGCCTTTAATATTTTTTCATGTTCAGTCTGTATCAGTTGCTCGGACTGATAAAATAATTCTTCATGTAATTTTTCACCCGGTCTTATGCCGCTATATACGATGCGAATATCTTCACCAATTTGTCGACCAGATAACCGGATCATTTGTTCAGCAAGATAATTAATTTTAACCGGTTCCCCCATATCAAGCACAAAAATCTCGCCACCTTGCCCAAGCACAGAAGCTTGAACAATAAGCTGGGCGGCTTCTGGGATTGTCATAAAATAACGAGTAATTTCTGGATGCGTGACCGTTACTGGTCCACCACGGGCAATTTGGGCTTGGAACAATGGCACGACACTACCCGTTGACCCTAAAACATTCCCAAAGCGCACGATGATAAATTTAGTTTTATGATCACCATTTAATTCCTGGCAAATCATTTCGGCAGCGCGTTTGGTTGCCCCCATTACATTGGTTGGATTTACAGCTTTATCCGTCGAAATTAAAATGAAATTTTTAACTTGATATTTTTTAGATTGGGTAGCTAAATTATACGTACCTAAAATATTATTTTTTACTGCTTCACGAATTTGAAATTCCAATATCGGCACATGTTTATATGCCGCGGCATGGAAAACAATTGATGGTTGATGCTTGTTTAATATAAATGAAACTGCATTTTCATCGGTGATATCCGTTAAATAGCTTTGAAAATTTAACTGTGGAAATTTTTCAGTTAGTTCACTTTGTAGCTGATATAAATTATATTCATT
>CAYSGV010000191.1:0-5723 GCA_964430685.1 uncultured Gammaproteobacteria bacterium | reverse complement strand
AATGTTCCTTTTTTTGTTCGCAACATCATACCAGCAAGTATTTCATAATCATCTACCGTAAATTCACCTGCATTAAACGCAGAAAATAAATATTTAATAATAGCAATGTCACGTGGCGGCTTTAATTCCGTTTTTAAACGATTCTCATCAGCTATCCAACTAAAAATTTGGCTACGGATTATTTCAATTCGTTCCGCTTTTTTACAACCCAGACTAAACAACCAATCGCGTACGTGCTTATTTTTAATTACATCACGCGCTACGGGATCAATACCTACTTCTGGTGGTATTACCTGTTCGCTACTCATTTGTAAGTATGCTGGGTTATTCGGCGCTACCAATGTACCAGTTGCAGTAAGCAAACACTGAGTGTCTGCTAATTTTTTACCTCGCAGCGGGTCCTTTTTAATTCTGCCATGTAAAAATACCAACAAATCTCTATTAAATTCAGAGGTTTTATTATGCACAAGATAACTATTAATCTTATCCAATAATTGATCATCGGTGAATTTTTCGATTCGTCTGGTAAACTTTTTAGGTTGGGCTAATCTGGGATGAATCAACCGAGTAACGATGGGATCAACCACCATAAATTCAGTAAAAAAATCTATTTCATCCAATACGCATTCTTTTAATGTTAATAACTTTTCTTTATTACGATGACTGGGAACCCAAGCAATATTTTTTTCCCCCTCAATGAACCCTTCACTAAAAGCTTGGCTCAACTCTTCATTTAATAATTTTAAATGCTTTGGCGTACCAATAAGGTTGGTAATTGAATAGACCATTTCTTCATAGGGAAGCGAAGACAACATTGATAGCCACTTAAATTGTTGTTCACCTATTTCGCTCATTAAAAATTGATTCCATTTGTTTTGCTCTAGTTTTGATCTATCTAAACTCAATAAAAATTCTGCATTTATTAGAAAAGGAAGCTCACAAGTGTCTCGCGTGGGAAAAGTTGTAAATAATAAGCTCTTTTCACGTTCGCTAAACACATTTTTTTCCATATGTGCAGCAAAGGTAATGGTCGTAGATTGTGCCTTTTTTAACCGTGTTGGACATATTTTGTCATCTAAAGAGTTTAGAAATTTCTGCATCGGCTCAGGAATATCTACTGTAAGTGACGTGGTTAACCATTGAACAGGAGATTTTCCATTAATATTTAATACATGCAAACAATGTGATCCAATCGGTTTCTTTTGATGCGCTAAATCTGTCGTTACACCCTTTTCAGTCAGTTGTATATTCGTTATACGCCGTAAAAACAGCATTACTTCAGGATGTTGGCGTATATATTCAAATTCTTTAGAAATATTTTCACCATTTTTTAATTTAATGAAAAAATGGACGTGTTTCGATCTAATTTCAGAACGTAGTTTTTCCGGTATTTGTGTTGTTTCTACCCATATAGGCATAATCTGCCACGGTAGTTTTTTAGGATCTTTTGATCTTGCTTTACTGAAACAAAATTGGTATTCATTCGAAACGATTGTTACTTCTTCTGAAATACTAAATACCGATTTAAAGCCTATGCCTTTAAATCCCGTTTTCTTTCGATCTGAACGTTTAGCTCCCCCCTCCTGATTGGCACAACGACAAATCTGTTCAACATCTTTATGATCAAAAAGTTTACCATTATGTCGGACAATGAGATATTCATCTACTAATATAAATTGAATTTTAATTTCTTTACTTTCTGTTGAAGTATCAACAGCATCGTCTGCATCATCTGCATTTTGTAGTAACTCAAATAGAAATTTATGGCCGCTTTTTAAAGCCGTCTGGATTATCGCATCAAGTAAATTAATTAAGTCTTCGTTAGCTGCGCCAGAGCTATTTATATCATTAAAACGTTTCAAGATTTGTTCTTTTGCAGTTTCAATTTGGGCGGCTTCAGATTGTTTGCGGCACATATCCAATAGTTCCTTCTATTAAAATAACTGACAACATAATAATGTTTGTAACATTTTACTTCAACACTTTCTTTGATTTTCTAAAGGAATAGCCAAATCCTAGAAGATATAATTAATAACAACGAAGATGGTTATAGCAATAATAGTTTTATATGATTGGATATTGACACATGCTATTTGAGTTATTGATGAAATTGAGAAGTATATTGATAGGTATTTTCACTGGGAGCAATATTGGCAGTAACATAGATGAAGTATGGGAAAAGGTAGAGCGCATTTTATGATACCTTTAATCAGTGTTTATTAAATCCGAATGCCGAAAATCTACAAGCCTGCTTTTTATTTAAGCGCCAGCATCCGAAAGGACAATTTGCTATGACACACGCTACCTTACATAAAATTAATGGAAACTTATGGTGGTTCTGAAGACTGTGATGGTGAGAGCTATGATTCAGATACTACATAGAAATTGTATAGAGGAGCGTTTGAATTTAATTAAACAGAATATTCATTTGAGAGATTCACTTTTTGCGACAACCAACTGGAGTCGCGCAAAAGAATTTTGGAGTTAAAGCGTATTACATGTAACTTCTTGATTTCTTGGTGGGTCCACTAGTACTTGAACCTAGGACCAAGGGATTATGAGGAATCTATGCAATTTTTAACTTATTGAATTTATAGATAATTTAACATGGGCGCCCATTGCAAAATGCCCAATAAAGCATAACAAAGCACAGCTGATCCGCGCAAAAGTCGCGCAGTGTCTATGAGATGTGCTGGCTATCTTATAGCTTTATTTTGCTCTAGATCTAACCGTATATATTAGAGATGGGACTGGAATCTGCGTTTAACTAGCTTCTTAATCGGCGTTCGGGGTAAGCTGTAATACACAATGTAATCCATATTCAGATTGTGGATAATTCAACTATAATAAAGTATATAATCTGGATATGAAGCTTATCATATTTTTAAGGATTGTAGCAATGAATGATGAAAATAATAATGTGCATTTTCATATAAATCTCAAACAGGTTTTAATGACTATTCGTACCGCCATTAATGAAGCTGGAATATATGCCGGCTTTACCTACAATCTTAAAAAAGATGATAGTTTTATTAAATTCGATTTAGTAGAAGATTCAAGCATACAGTTTGTCCCCATTACAACAAATTCAAATACAATCAGCGAATACAAAGAATTTTTTTATAAATGGGTAATAAACAATACTTTTAAATATGTGGTTGATAGATTTTCAATTTTTCTTGATCAACTCTATGAAATTTGTAAATTTTATACTTTTCATAAAGTAAAATATTCAAATGGAATAATCAATGAAATTCATGAAGAAAAAAAGAGGTTTCACAAAAAACAATTTTCAGACAAACTTGCAAAACTTAAATCTGATTTTGATATTGCACCGTCCATATATGATGATTTAATGTCGATGCAGCAGGTGAGAAATTGTTTAACTCATAGAAGTGGTTTTGTAGGCCAAGCAGATACTAAAAATACTAGCCAATTTATTGTCAAATGGTCAGGCTTTAACGTTTATGCGAAAGAATCTTCAGGAACAGAGCATGACTTAAGTTTTATTCCACCAGAAGGATTACATCTCCCAGAGGGAGCAGATATAATATTTCGAAAAAATATCGATAAACAAAAAAGTTTTCACTTAAATGAAAAAATAAATTTTACTGCTCGAGAGTTCGCTGAAATATTAATGTATCTTCAAGCTGAAGCCACTCACCTCATAAAAGGGGTAGAGAAATTTGCTATATCAAAAGGTGTTCCAGTTACTAATGAATAGTAGTATACATATCTTACCTAATCGTGATTTCTTTTATTTTCAACATATAAGATTAGTTAGTAGCTTTCCCAGCTTTAGCTTCCTCTGAACCAAGCCAATCATCCCAAGAAATCCAACCTTTATTTTTATATACTTGCTTCGGAGTAGAAGGTATGTCTTTGGGCTTATCTCCACTTATACAAAAGCCTTCCCATTCATTTCTATTTTTCAAGTTTAACTTGTGAACGTAATTTCTTGCCTCTTCAAAAGCCTTAAATTTCTTTTTTGAATTAGCTACTACTTCTGTGCCTAACCAGTCTCCGTATGATATCCAACCTTCATCTTTGTATGTAGTACTAGGATTTGCGGGAATATCGTCTGGTTTTTGGCCGCTTTTAGCATATATCCTCCATTCCTTTAAGTTATTTAATCTAAATGTTCGAACATATTCTCGTGCTTGTTCAAAAGGTAGGAAAACTTTATTTTTCGGTGCCATATTCAAAGTTCCTAACCAATCGGCCCACGATATCCACCCAGTTTGTTTATAAATAACATTGGGATTAGTAGGTATATCCATAGGCTTCTGGATACTATTTCGATATCTGTTCCATTCTTTTACATTCTTCAATTTTAAAGTACGGACAAATTTTCTAGCTCTTTCAAAATTTCTATATTGTCTGTTTTGTGTAGCTACATATCCAGTACCTAACCAGTCCCCCCATGATATCCAGCCTTTGTTTTTATAAGTACGATCCGGGTGTGAAGAAATATCATCCGATTTTTCACCGCTTTTGCAATAAACATGCCATTCTACTACATTCGTTAGTCCTAATGTTTGAACAAATTGACGTGCTTCTTCGAATAACATATATTTCTTTTCAAAAGTGGCGGTTGTTTTAGTACCTAGCCAATCACCTAATGATATCCATCCTTTATTTTTATATGTTTGTGATGGGTTGGCTGGAATATCGATAGGTTTATGACCACTTTTACAAAATAGTTTCCATTCTTTCAAATTTTTTAAATTTAATGACTGAACGTACTTCCTTGCTTCTTCAAAGGAGTTAAAAACTATATTAGCATTAGCTATTCTCCCTGTACCTAACCAGTCTCCCCATGATATCCAACCTAATTTTTTATAGGTTTCACTTGGCTTCGCAGGTATGTCTCCTGGTTTATTACCACTTTTACTAAATATTTCCCATTCAGCTTTACCCTTTAATTTTAATTTATGTACATAATACCTTGCATCCTCAAATGATCTATAAACTTTATTAAAATTAGCTACTCTTCCTGTACCTAACCAGTCTCCCCATGACGTCCAACCAGTATTTAAATACGTTTCATTTGGATAATTAGGTATATCATATGGTTTTTTGCCATCCTTACAATATTTATTCCAATCATTTATACTCTTTAATTCTAAAGAATGAGTAAACACTCTTGCTTTCTCAAAGCTTCTCCAGGGTATACGCAACTTATTGATGACTTGTTCAAATAACTTTTCCTTTAATTTTTCTTCAAAGTTTTCTAAAGTAAATAAACTACATAAACCACTAATTTCTATACGACCTGATTGGATACCTCTTTCGCTTTTACCAAGCTTAATACTTCTTATTTCGTCTACGAGTCTTTCATCATGGTTATATAAAGCCCTAATTACGCTTATAAGGATACAATATGGCCCTGAAGCAATTAACTCTTCTAATTTTTCTTTTTCCCTATGAAAAATAGGTACTATTATATATCCTAACTTTTTGCCCATGTTATCTCTTCTTAATGCCCTTCCTGATGCTTGAACAATATCTATCTTGGAGTATTTGGGGTCACAAAAATACACTGCATCAATAGCAGGCACATCGATACCTTCTATAAGGCATCGGGCATTAGTGATTATTGCTTTTTTTTCTCTCTCAAACTCTTTTAGTAATATATTTCTTTGATTAGTAGTAAGGAGTCCATTTACATGACTAGTATAAATTTCAGGATAAATAGCTTTATGCCTTTCTTGAAATGATTT
>CAYSGV010000190.1:0-5825 GCA_964430685.1 uncultured Gammaproteobacteria bacterium | reverse complement strand
GCATCATCCCAATAGTAACCACCGCCAAACTTCGGCACCTCATTGCAACCAATTGCTAATAAATCATTGGTATCATTGCATACCACCGCACCTATTTGCCTATTAAGATCGGCCGATTTTAAGGAAAACCCGTGTGCAAGGTACATATTTAACTCATCGCTATTGGGTGTAACAAATTGGTCACCAAATAATATTCGAATAAATCGCTTTACTTGATGTCGCGTTTCTTCTCGATTTTTTCCTATGTTGATAAAATAATGTCCTAGTTGGAAAGTGCCTTCTAAATCTTGACCAAATTCTTTCTGTGAAATATCAGAAAGATCGTTGTCTATTAATTTTCGTGCTAATGAAGAGGGTGTATCTGGAATGCCTTCTTTTTGTTTTAACCCAGGCACAATTTCAATACTATCCACAAGGTTCTTCAATCTAGTCTCTTCTGAGCTATACAGAGATAACATAATAAAATTTCTACCATAAACTTTTCTTAACAAGTTAAACTCTTCAGGCCTCTTCAAACTGCGTATAATATATACAATTTTATAGTCATCGCGAGAATTCGTAAGTTTAAGTTGTTCACGGCGATGCAACATGATTTTAGCTAGCGCTGCCAACGCTAGAAGGCCATTGAACTTACATCTTTCTCTTAAATTTGTACATCGCTGCATTTTATTAACCATCTGCTGATAGTATCCCCCGCTATAAGGAGTAGCTGCAGGGCCTGTAAGCAATAAATGGTTGTCGTTTATACACTCAGATAATTTGATAAGATAGGTTGCATAATTAGATGAACTGAACTCCTCCTTAAGGATTTGTTGTGCTGCATCAAAATCGCATCCTATCCCACCTGTAAGACCTATTATAATTTCAGGGCATACATCTAAGTTTTCTTTACTTTGTTTAACCATTACCTAATTCCTCTAATCTATCCTTATAATTAGGTAATAATATGAATAGAAAGTTCACTTTTCCTCAAACGTTATTCTTTGGAATGTGTTATTTTTTGATAAAAGCACTGTAAATATAATTGGACAAGGTAGAAAGGAATAGTTCATTTGTAAAACTTACTGACTATCAAAACACACCACACGGTATCATCTTAAATCTTAGATTATTATGCCTATATCCTCATTCAACAATCAAACTGATACCACTCTTTATGTTCCACTAAGCTCTGGATTCAGATGGTTATCGGCTAACAAGATAAAAACCTGAGCACATTAAATAATTCTGATTTACGCAGCTTTAAGTTTTTGATGATAGTGGGGCTGGTGCTTTAGGTTATTTAGTATCATTTGCTGTTGCCTCATCGCTAGCAACTTAGAAGCGGCTGTTTTTAGCAGGGCTGCTTGTTGTATCATTCCTGCTGAGAAAGCCACTTTGTTTTACTGACGGGAGAATTGTGAGGGCGCATAAGTCTAAGAGAAGATGCCATGGGTTTCGCTGCTGGTGGCAACTGTTGGTGGACAGGGGTTGTTGCCAGCATCGGTGACGGTCCCATTCAGTTGCCTGTGGTTCTAATAAGCATGTGGTCATAGGTGGCATTTGTTGTGCAACCCCTAAGGGGGTCCATTTATCTTTAGACTGGTACCCAGCTTCAACATTTGCACCCTGTGATAACAAAAAAGCTAATATTTCAGTATGTCCATTCTCTGCTGCCAAATGAACTGCAGTTCGAGCTTATTTTAGCTCGTGAATTCGTGTAGATATGGTCAAGTTATCCAAAAAGAATAAGCGCATATCCAAGAATTGACCAAAAAGCTAAGGCAACAAAAGCAGTATGTAATTATAATTTTTTACCAACCTCTACAGGCGGAGTATGATGACCATTTGTTTGGGGTATAGCTGAAACAGGCTTCTTTACAGCTACTGGAGATGATGAGTAAGTACCAACCGGAATATCGTCTCGGCTAATGTCAGCGTCTAAAATTTGTTGTTGTAATTCTCTTCCCTTGGCTTCACTGATGTAATAACAATTAAATAGATGGTCAAGTGCCCCTACTAAGTTTTTGCCTCTAATGGTAAGTATAGACTCGCCAATTTCAACTTTAAAGTTATCAAATGATCCTGAATCACGCTTCATGTTAAGGTTAGAACGATTTATTGCTTCCGTTATTTTTTTTGCGTCATCTTGATTTTTGACTAGGATTTGGATACATTTTGCACCTTCCATAAGGCATATTTTATCATCGTATAAAGCAGGCTCTTCGCTGCTTTTCTTTAAAGACTCTGGGACATGAAAGTATCGTCGCTTGTACATCTTTTTCCCCTCTATATTCAGGAGTCATCGTGAAATTACATAATTTCTTATCTATGCTTAAATTATACATATAACACTAATAATTTTAAAGGGGTAACAATGCATGGAAAAAAGAACTGTATTATCAGGTACCTCAATGTTTGCTTATGAAAAAATTAATAGTGCGCATCGAGTCGAAGATCAAAATTACTTCTCTGAGCAAAATAGACGTAGCGCTTTTATTGATTTCCGGAAAAAGGGAGGTTCTGGAGAAGAACTTGGCTGGAAAATTCATATTTCTCTGACAGAGAATAATGAAAATATTGACAAAGCTTGGAATTTAATTGTGCCTATTTTAATGAATCATGGAATTGAAGCCTGCAAGGTACTCAAAATAGGTCAGATTTTACCAGAGTACCAACTGGGTAAGGAAATCACCATTTATGACCAAAACTCTCCTGTAAATTGGGCTCAATTATTACAAGAAATTGATATTGCATTTATTGAGCATGGCATCCGCCCAGGTTATTTCGCCATTAACGATAAAGTAGTTGAAGGTAGTGTCTATTTTAGTTGTCGTAATGATTTAAATGAAGAAAGAAATTACGTTCCTGCAATAGTTGCTGGAACACATAATCTTACAGGAGAACATCATGCTTTCGAAGGTTTGAGCCTTTCACTGCATCCCAAGCAATTACCTAAGCCATCTTTTCCAATTGAAACACAGGAAAATATCAAGCGTTTTTATAGTATGCTTCAAATTAATATTGATAATATAGGCGAACGTATTTCGCAGAGTTTTAGTAGAATTAGTAATGAAGTTGATATTTTTGATGAACAATTTTTTGCTCAGCTAAAGCGTAAATATTACCTTTCAGGTGAAGATGTCTCTGGTCTACAAACTGCATTAAGAAGACTTGAGAGAATTAGAAATATATTTGAAGAGGGTAAACTAGGGATTGCTGGAATGGATCAAACTCGATTTGATCATATCTATTCGGAGTACAGAAAAGAACTAGAAGAAATCAATGCACAAATAAATAGCGAAATTGAAAAAATAAAGCTCTCATCCAGCAAAAAGCTAGCGCCGTCCCCAACAATATCTGCTCCAAAGCTTCAATCGCACCAGGCACCGCCATCACCTTCACATATGGATGATTTTGATACTTGGATGGAATCTGCTCTTGCTAAGCATACATCATCGTCTATGCCAACAGAGCCAGAAAAACCTTCCGGTAAACCTCAGCCAGCCAAACAGCTACAATCAAGTACTGAAGTAGAATCCCTAGAAGAAAGTATCGAAGAATCTGATGAAGTCATAATCAAGGAGGAATATGAACAACACCATCCTGTAAGGCTTAGAAAAAGGGATGATTCAGAAGGGCCTGGTAGTTCTTCTGGAAGTGATAGAAGTACCCTTGCTCCACCATCTCTACCCACTCCCACTGCAACAGGATCATCACAAGCAGGTCAATCTACTAGCTCAAGGCACGGAGAAACCATAACGCATCATAGCGCATTGCCGACCTATGCAGCAGTTAGCCATAGTTTATCATTGCAACCTTCTATTGCAGCCACACATACGCACATATCATCTGGTCAGGAAAAAATGATTATGGCCATAGCTGATGCCACAGGCTTAAGCGATACTGCTGTTGAGCAATTAAGCAGTCAACAGATCCAGAATATTCATCGGATATTGCATGGTTCAGAGCATGGTAGCGACCGTATCGCTGATTTAATCATTTCAGGGCTACGCTCGAGGGCAATCACCATTGATCAAGTCAAAGATATTTCTGCAGAAACAGAAAAAGAATTAGAAGTCACCTTAGCTGGTAAAAGTACAGGCCCTAATTTAAGGCTTGAAGAGATCATGCAAGCATTACATGAAGTAACAAGGGAAGATAAATCGCCCTCCTCCACTAGCGCCAGCATAAATTTAATTCATCCAAAGTGAAAAAATTTATGTCTTTAGGTATAATTACATTGGGTGGAGGGAGGTAATAAGTAATGCCCTCCCATAAACAATTTAAACAAACTTTGCTCCATCTTAAAGAATTCTAACTACATATTCAAATATTGAAAAATTTTGTTCAGCAATGGAACATATTTTTAACGTTATGAGGATAATTTTATGGCTAAAAAAACTCCAGAATTATTCGAATCCTTCTTCGAACATAAAATACCTGTGCAGGAATGGGAATCGAAATATAAAGCCTCTGCCGCTCACTATGATGAACAAGCTGCAAAGCATACGCAGGCTTTAGATAAATCCTTAACGCCAGAGGTATTTGAACAATTAGCCAAACAGAAAAAAGGCGATGAAAAACCCGTTGATGTGTCTAAAGAAGCCTTTGCCCAGCTAAAATTGTAAGAAAAATTAACTATTACGACAAATTCTCTGAAGAAGTAAAAATTTTATTGAATCAAGCAATGGCCTGTTCATGTTTTTAATGTTAATGATATCGAAATTAGACCACAGTCCCCATCCCAAATCAAAGCGATGTAATATTATTAACTTATGTTTCTACATTCCAAAACGTAATTAGTAAATATATTGCCGAAGCTGTTTACAAACAGCTAGCAGCCCCATAACCAATACCAGCTTAGGTTTCAAATAGTTCTTTTGCGAATGGTAGTCTAGCAATTTACGCATCCACAGCAAGAAAATGTCCTGGTATTCCTTCGCCAGTGACCGCTGAACTAGTAAGAAGCATCATTAAATAGGGTAAGGCTATTTATTTACTATTTTTTTACTGTTTCATTCACAATGTTCCATTTTACCTTAGATAAACGACCTAATGAGCCCACTTATTGGACTACTCCTGTTAAGAAAGCCGCATCGTTCCTGATGACGTGCTCAATCTTATAGAATTATCTCGTTTAGGCCGATTTATATTTTTTAATTTCTCTAGACGGGAGACTATATTCAAATGAAAGTTGTCTTTTAGAGGAATCGTGAGAATTACTATGGTTATAATCTAAAGCTTTGCGTTTCTCAGCACCGGATACCACAAGTGGCAGCCGGAATTGTATAAGTAATTTTGCAGCATTTTCTTCTGAATAGCTCGAGAGTGAATGAGTAGATTGTGTGAGCAGCGATTCTGTTCTCGCAATAAGATTATCAGAAGAAATACTTTCCATCTGTTCTAACATTATATTCCATATAATGTTGACTACTCCTCTTTTTTTTAGTGAACGAACATGGTCAATTGCAGTCAATCCTCTAGCAATTCCTTCCTGCGGGATAGCATGAAGGTTTGGCTTTTCTTTTAACATTTTAAACACTAATCCCCATTGTCCACTCACTGTAGCAAGCCAAAATGGCGTTTTACCCCGATGCCATCCTTTTGTAGGCGTAGCATTAAGATTAGGTTGTGTTTGCATCATTATTCTTGCCAAGTCCCACTCTTTGAAAAAATTGGCCATCCAAAAAACCGTTTTGCCTTGATGTGGACCCCGCATAGGAGCAATATCGGTATTTAGAGGTATATTTGTTTTCAATGCTAGTTTAACCAATTCCCATTGGTGAAAAAATCCGCATAACCAAAATTGAACCTCTGTCATACCCAAAACTGTATCTAATGTC
>CAYSGV010000189.1:0-5834 GCA_964430685.1 uncultured Gammaproteobacteria bacterium | reverse complement strand
TACCCACACTGGCCAAGATAATGCCAAAAAACAGGAGCTGCTGCCATGAACCAAACTTGCGTAAAATAATGGCAGCCAACCAAACAAAAACCACACCACTCGCACAATCAATTAAGATAAATTGCGTATATCCCAAGATAGCGAGTGCAACGCTGGGTAATAAAGCAAAAAGCATTGCCCAAGTGCCAGCCACCACGCCACTGCGCAATGTAACCAGTCCGACAACTGCACCGGCCATCCAACCCAAAAACGGTATTAAATTAAATATGATCGCATAAGCCCAGGTTCGCCGGGGGTTCGCTAATACATGATGACCAAATTTTGATATTAAATCTGCAGCTGCTTTTTTAACCACAATATTTATTTCCGTCAGAGAATTAGGCTGCGCAAAGTATTAGAATTGGTTAGTTTAACTACTCATGCCGATCGCAAAATGGCAATAACGCTAGATAACGTGCATATTTGATATTATCAGCAAGAACTCTTTGGTTCTTCCCACGCACACCGGTAATTCTGCTGGTCACAATTTTACCAACTTCATTGATAAAACTGCGCAATGATTCAATATCCATATAATCCGGCACTGCTGCACCTTTGCGACTAAATGGATCAGTTTTTTTACGGCGCACGCCCATCAGCACACGGCCACCGCGTGCAGGAGGACCACCAGCCTTTGTATTAGACATGAATATTCTCCAAATTGATTAAAATTATACTGCAAAAAACGGATTGGCTATTCATCTTCAGCATCAAACGTATCGAGATCAATATCGGCATCATACGATTCCGAGCTACCACGTTTATGTGATGACCGACCTTCACCATGGGATTCGTTACTTTTACTTTTCATCATAGCGGAGGGTTCGGTTACCGCGGACTCGCGTTTCAAGATGAGACTGCGAATAATGGCATCATTAAAACGAAAAGCATTGGCTAATTCACTTTTAATTTCAGGCGAACATTCAATATTCAACAGAATATAATGGGCTTTGCGAATCTTTTGAATCGAATATGCCAATGGCCGCCGACCCCAGTCTTCACGACGATGGATTGCACCGCCACTTTGCTCAATCATGGCAGTATAACGCTCTAACATCCCCGGTAATTGTTCGCTTTGGTCGGGGTGAACTAAAAAAACCACTTCATAGTGGCGCTTATCGCTTTGTAACATGCTGAATCCTCACACTTATTTTGCAGTGTATTTATTAAAAGTTATTCCTCGAGGGGAAAAAGGCACCATTTTATGGAAATTCTTCCCAAGATGCAAACAATGCGGGAGGGGTCAAGTATCATTTTGCAACTTGCTCTTGGCCCTTCCCACCAATCATTCTTGCTGATCAGCATAATGGGATGATTGATGCCGATAAGAAATGGGTATGGCTATGGTGTTCTCAAAAGTAACAAATTCCCATGCCTCGTTATCTGCAAGCAAGGTACGTAAAAGCATATTATTAAGCCGGTGGCCCGATTTTATGCCTTCAAAAGCCCCCAGCAACGGTGCACCCAACAAATACAAATCACCGATTGCATCGAGCATTTTATGTTTTACAAATTCATCTGCATAACGTAGCCCATCTTCATTAAGCACTTGGGTATCATCAACAACAATGGCGTTATTCAAACTACCACCCAAGGCAAGATTTTGCGCGCGCAGTTGCTCATATTCAGCCAAAAAGCCAAATGTGCGGGCCCGAGCAATCTCTTTGACAAAAACAGTTGTAGAGAAATCGATGCTCGCGCGTTGGTTTTTATCATGAAACAGAGGATGCGGGAAGTTAATGAGGAAGGTGACTTTAAAGCCATCATAAGGCTCCAAAGATACTTTTTTGTCGCCTTCGCTCACTTCAATGCGCTTTTTAATACGAATAAAACGTTTGGGCGCCTCTTGTTCCTCTATACCAGCAGACTGCAGCAAAAATACAAATGGGCCCGCACTACCATCCATAATAGGAACTTCCGCACCTGTTACTTCAACAATAACGTTGTCTAAGCCAAGGCCCGCCAAAGCAGACATTAAATGTTCAATCGTGCCAATTTTAGTTGTGTCTTTCTTTAATGAGGTCGAGAGCAGTGTTTCGCCAACATTCTCGGTACAGGCCAATATATCGACTTCAGGGCTAATATCAGTACGTCGAAAAACGATGCCTGTATCGATAGGCGCCGGCCGTAAGGTGAGCTCGATTAGTTTTCCCGAATGAACCCCTGCCCCACGAGCACTGATTACATTTTTCAAAGTCCTTTGCTTTACCGTTTTCATCGTACCGGACAAATTATTTTCCTGTTCCGATCCGTTTTGATATTGATTGACCATGCGCCTCACTTAACCTTTTATAATAGTGTAAACCCAAATTCAGAACCCGAGGTTTTATTTTGGATGCGTCAGTTTAGCTAAAGTTGCGCTGGTTTACAAAAAAGATTGATGAGTTTCTAAGTTCGCGCTTCATAGGATTACATTCCTTCAACCTATCATCACACCAGAAAGGTATAGGCTATTTGTTTTGAAGCAAATAGCCTATACCTTTACTAACTACGTACCCACATCGACAAATGCTCGCCTGGCTTAAGCTTGGTTCGACTTGAAATATGGTTCCAGTTGGATAATTGCTTAACTTCGACCCTATATTGCTTCGAGATTGAATACAGTGTGTCGCCGCGGTGAATGGTATGCTGTACACGTTTCACAGCTACTGCCTTCTTTGACGAATTGGATACTTGTTCAACCGTTATTTTAGCAGCTGGTTCGGTCGCAACTTCTGATTGCTCGGATGCTGCATTCTCTGTTTGTTCAGACTCATTTGCATCAGTTGTCGTAATGCTTTTCATCACGCCTTTTAGTTGTGCAACAAAACCGTCATCATTAATTTCATTTTTTTGACCAAAACGATCTGTATCAACATCGGCTTTTGGAAAACGTTCTGCATTGGTTGCAATGAGACCACCATCTTTAGCACGAATATTATCGTTAAATTGATTAATTGATTTAATCGGTAATAATAATCGTGTTGATGAATTCGCTGCATCACCTTTGCCTTTATATGCAGGATTAAGTGCACGTAATAATTCGAATTCAACACCAGCATATTCTGCTGCATCCGTTAATTTCAATGAAGGATTAACATCGATTTGTGCAAAATAAGGCGCATTACGAATCGGTGATAATTGAAATGAATAATTATCTGGTTGCTTAATCACTTTGGCCAATGCAATTAATCTTGGTACATATTGTTTTGTTTGCTGTGGCAATGGTAATGACCAAAAATCTGTTCTTTTGCCTAATCGACGATTATGTTGGATCGCTGCTCTAACTGTACCTTCACCAGAATTGTATGCAGCAAATGCTAATAACCAGTCGCCTTTAAACTCATCGCGTAAATAGGTGAGATAATCTAATGCTGCACGCGTTGATTCAATAATATCCCGACGACCATCATACGAATGACCTGATTTCAAACCATACAACCGTCCGGTACCTGGCATAAATTGCCAAATACCTGCTGCACCTTTATTAGATTTTGAAAATGGATCATACTCACTTTCAATGATCGGTAATAATGCAATTTCACTGGGAAGATTACGTTTTTTAACTTGATCGTAAATATAATACAAATAAGGTGCGGCACGCGTTGAAGTACGTTCCAAATCTCTTTGATTTTTGCTAATCCATCTCAGTTCTTTGCGGATTGAGGGTCGATCAACATCATGTTTTAATTTAAAATCACGACAAATAACTTCCCAAAGATTACCTGCATTGAAAAGAGAAAAATTACTGTAGTGATCATTATAAGCGTAATAACGTTTTGCTACGGCGGGTGTATTTATCCAGATTAAACCCAATAGTCCAATTAACGTAGTATAAATAATGCGTTTGCATTTAATTATTTTCATGTGGAGACTCTCTTGTTGAACCTTAGTGCTAAAAGCACACTGATTCATCAAGGGCACTTCTAAAAGCTGCCTGGGCATTCTGCCCGACCTTTTTATTTCGTTTTTCTTTTATAATTCTTATTAAATATCCATTTTAAATAAGAATTTTTTAACTCAATAAACGCCTTATTTTAGAGGGACCCTTGATACCTAAAAAATTTTTTCTAAACCCCCAATTAATCAATAATAAATTTTATAAATACCCAATCGCTTGTGCTTTGGGCTGTCAATTCGGGGGGTAGTATAACTAGGTGGCTTAGCCTTTGGCAAGCCTTTAAGGGTCATATTCGGCCAAGATCTTGCATAAAAAAGTTAAAAAAACCTGAAAATTTAATGAATACAATAAGTTTTTAACATTTTAAAAAAATTGGTATATTTTCAATATATTATATTAAGGTTTTCTTAAGAACATTGAATTTTCAGATCAATTTTAATGTAAAAATAAAAATATAAATCGTAATATTTTTTGAAATTTATTACCATTTTTAGATGTCAACTACAGATTTTTCTAATTTTCCCTAATTACTCTTCTTTCGCAGACTGTAAAAATGCTAAAGGGCCAATTACTCACCTTTAATTTTCAATTCAATTTCTGCTGTTCGATAATAATATTTCCTTCTTTAGAAGGATATAATTTAAATAATCATAAATGCAGTAAGTTATAAACTAATGAATATTTCTCGGTAGTAGCACCCTCAACCTACCTGCTCTAATTCTTCCCAGCGCTGATATGCATTTTTAATATCATTTTCAAGTATTTTTAATTTCTGCAGAGTAGTATTTTTTATATCTTCAGCCTGCTGATAAAATTCGGGTTGTGCCATTTGATCATGTAGTTTTGTTAATTGCGCTTCGAGTTGTTCGATTTTTTGCGGTAGATTATTTAATTCTTTGCGTTCACTTGCTGTTAATTTTTTACTCGTCTCTATTTTATCGGTAATTACTTTTGTTGCTGGTGCAGAAATATCACCCTGTTGTGCTTTTTTTCTTTGCATTTGTTGCTGCCAATCATGGTAGCCGCCAATATATTCATTTATTTTACCGTCACCTTCAAATACTAAAGTGCTGGTGACTACATTATCTAAAAAAGTTCGATCGTGACTAACTAATAATAATGTACCTTGATAATCACCTAATAATTCTTCTAATAACTCCAGTGTTTCGCTATCGAGATCATTTGTGGGTTCATCAAGCACCAACACATTACTGGGTTGACTAAACAATCGCGCCAACAGTAAACGATTGCATTCGCCCCCAGATAATGATTTCACCGAAGAAAATGCGCGCTGCGGCGTAAACAAAAAATCTTGTAGATAACTCATAATATGGCGTGGTTTGCCATTGATGGTTATGGTATCTGTTCCTTGACCTACATTCTCTAAAACAGATTTATCAAGATCGAGTTTTTGCCGTAATTGATCAAAATAAGCTACTTCTAATTTTGTGCCTAAACGTACACTTCCATGTTGGGGTTGTAATTGACCTAATAAAATATTTAATAACGTACTTTTACCAATACCATTTGGACCAATTAAACCAATGCGATCGCCTCGCATAATACGGATTGAAAAATCTTTGATGATTGTTTGCTTATTAAAACTTTGATTAATATTCGTTGCTTCCACCACCAACTGACCACTACGTTCCGCCTGATTTAAATTAAAAGTGACTTTTCCTTGTATTTCTCGACGTTGCGCGCGTTCACGACGCAATGCTTTTAAGGCACGCACACGACCTTCATTGCGGGTACGACGTGCTTTAATGCCTTGACGGATCCAACGTTCTTCTTGCGCTAACTTTTTATCAAATTCGCTATTTTGTTTAGCTTCCGCATGTAACATTTCTTCTTTACGCCGTAAAAAATTGGCATAATCACCAGGCCATGAAGTCAATTGACCACGGTCGAGTTC
>CAYSGV010000188.1:0-5928 GCA_964430685.1 uncultured Gammaproteobacteria bacterium | reverse complement strand
ATGGAGCTTAACAGGTTTAAATAGAAAACAATTTGTTCATTGTAATACCAAAATAGTTTAATGCCTTGTAAAAAGCATTTACTTAAGGCTTGCAATGACATTGCGCCTGACTTTTATAGTAGTGCTTAACTACCCGAATCAGTCCCGATATATAACAAAATCCAAAGAGGAGCTAACGATAAGAAGCAAGAAACTAATTGATGCACAATTTGGTTTCAAGCAAATCAGCAAAGACTGGCTTCTTTTTGCTATCAGCAGGAAACGAAAGAGTTGTTATTATTGTTTTTCCTGCTTTATTTTTTTCGCAGATTCCTTCCTACGTCATTTAATTCGCTCAGCTTTGTTTCAAGAAGTTTTTCTTTCTCCAAATAGGTTTGCAATTTTGCTTGTAAAGCTTCCGCTTCAGATTTTTTTGTTTGCATTTTCTTTTCTAAAGATTTTTCCTTTTTTGTTAGGGCTTTTAGTTTTTTGCTGGCGATACGCATTTCTTCAGCATAATTTTGAATATTTTGTTTGATGTGTTCTGCATTGGCTAAGCGATTGCTATCAAGTTTTTTAGCAAGTTCTTCACCAACTGCGCCCATTTTTCGTAATTTTTCAGATTCGGCTGCATAAAACAGAGTTTGATCAATTTGCATCAATATTCGTTCATGAGCGAGTTTATCAAGTACAGAAATGTTAGCTTCAGAAGTAGAGGTATTGTCATTAAGCACCTGCTTACGGTTTTTAATTAGTAGTGTATGTTGATTGTAGTCTGCTGCGGCGTTTTCAAGTTCTTTATAAGTAGGCCCATTGGGATTATTTAAGTCATTCTTCAGTTCGGATGTAATAGAGATATTAAACTGCTGCAGAAGTTTAAGTATTGAATTTTTTGAAACATTTTTGACCATTTAAAATAACTCCAGTGCAATCTATTTTGATCATTGATTATAATAAATTTTCTTGCATAGAATTTCGTAGCGCGGACTAAGAAGCGTAAGCTTCGTGTCCGCGAATCATATTTTCGCGGACACGTCGCCAAGAGGCTCCTAAATCCGCGCTACGAAAAGAAATTTGTGAAGTAAAAGTATAGATGATTAATTAATATTCATACTGCAAAAATGATGCAATTTGAATTACTTCTGAAGAAAGGTTCTTAATACTATATCTAGTGGCTAAGTGACCAACAAAATCAGGGCTTTACCTTAAGGCGAAATAATGATATAAATGCCAAAACATTTCCGCTAAGTCACTTGCCAACATGCCTGCAATCGCACATTTTGGCTGATTTTGATTGATTAACCGCAATAACAATAGTACTTGGAGGTAAACACCATGTCGTTGAAGAAAACCCCTGTCGCTGGCCCAATACACCCTACAACAACACTAAGCATGCCTTCCTCGTATGCTGCTATACCTAGCAGTAACCGGGGAACACCAGCAGCACAAGCTACTAAAGTTGCTGCACCGGCTTCTAAACCTTTACCACAGCCACCTGTTGCTGCAGCAAAACCAGCTGCAAATGTGCAAACGCCAAATGATAAAATTATTGCTTTGGTTAAAGCAGGTAATTTAGTCGAAGTGCAAAAAATGTTGGTGGCTAACCCTCAGTTAGTGATTGCTAAAGATAGAGCTGGTCGCGATTTAAGATTAATTGCTGGTATCAATGGACATGTAAGCCTATTAGAATTTTTCAACGAAATGCAAAAGAAACAACCCGGGTTGTTTGCTGATAAAAGAGATGGTTCACATATTATTAACGAAATGATTTCTTTCGGTGATGTTGCATTAGCTGCAGTGCAGTGGTTTATTGCGCAAGGTGTTACTCCAAATACAAAGATTACACAATATGCACTCAATGATGCTGCCAATATGAGTGGCGAACAAACGTTAGCGTTTTTGCGCACTAAAATTACCACGAATGATTTAAAGATTCCTGCGCAAGTTAAAAAGCCACAACCATTTGCAAAAGAACTTTTTGAAGCAGCAGAAGCTGGCGATACACCAATGATTGAATTCTATTGCCAACAAGGTGCAAATATTAAACTAGCGACTTATGGCCCTGGTTCTGCATTACCTATTACAACTGCAGCTGCATGTGGTCAAGCAGATGCTGTGCAATGGTTTGTAAAAACCAAAGGTGTTGATCCGACGGTAACGAATGGGAGAAACCAGAATTTGATGTATGTGGCAGCACAGCATAATCATGTCGGTATGATGCGAGTATGCAAAGAATTTAAGATTGATCCATTTCATGAAGCTAGTGATGAAAAAAATGCATTTGCTTCAGCTGTTGTAAATGGTCAAAAAGATGCTGCTGAATTTATTATCAATGAATATAAATTAACGAAGGATATATATCTAAAAATTACTACGGGCAATCTTTGTCAAACTTTTTGGAATGAATATCCTATACAGTATTACAAGTGGTTATTATCTAAATTTGATAGCACAGAAATTAATAATATAAGTGTTATCGTATTTCATCGTGCTGCATCATACGGAAATGTGCCTATATTAAGGATGTGTAGAGATTTATTTCCAAATTTAGATTTAAATTCCAAACATAAATTGGAATGGGGTAGTGAGATAAAAGTAAGTGCTATGGGAAGTGCTTTGCGACATGGTCATGAAGATGCAATTAGATATTTAGTGGAAGAGTGCAAACTCAGTATTGAAACAAATATTGAACGTGCTGATTTAGAAGCGGCAAAAAGTGCAGGGCATACTGCCGCAACAAAATATGTTTTCGCTAAATTAAGAGCAGCTAAAGCTGCCGACACCAAAGTAGCTGTTGTTATGCCAGTAGCTGCACCTTCATCAGGTGCTGAAGCGCAACAAAATGTTGTTGGAACTAACGCATATAACGGACCACTTGCTGTTGCTGCCAATACTCGACAGGCCCCTACTTCAACAGTGTCTAGTACTGTCTACCAACCAAATGTACCAAGGGTTTAATGTACATCTCGAGATGCACACCCCATAGATATTTTTTCTATGGGGGTGTAGTTCAGTGTCTGAACTGAGGCGTGGAAGGGGCTTGCTGAGGGGATTCCTCCTCTTCATCGTCAAGTGATAATAAATCATCACGTTTTTGTCTTAATGCTTCTTCTTCTATAACTGATGGCTTCACTTTTTGTTCTTCTACTGGATCAGGTCCTTTTTCCGCAGCTGCCACATGCTCTTCATGCTTCTCTTCTGTCAACGGAGGGACATTACTTTCAGCCGTTCCTTGCATAGATGCATCAGTTTGTTCACTATTTCTAATCATATGTGGTTGTGAAGGTAAGTGGATTTCTCTTGCAGCTTCTGATATGGCAGGAGAGACAAATGGTTGACCTTTCCTTGCTTCCATTTGCTGGTCCTGAATATCTTTTAACTTTGTTAACGCATCTTGCTCATCTGTTTCCAAATATTCTAGTTTTTCACCTAATATACGAATTTTATCTTGTAATTCTATTACTTGTGTTTTTAAGGTATTTTGTTTATTCATCATAGAGTCCAGCTCTTCTCTTGCTGCTACAAGTTGTCCCTGAACCTTATCTTGTCTGTATCTAATTTTCATGATTTCTTCTTGTTGTTCCCGTATTTTTTCAGGAAAAGAATCAATATCTTTTCTGACATCTGTTCTTTGTTTTTTTGCATTGTCTTGTAGTAGTTTTGCTGCTGGAGCAAAAATATCGCCATTTTTATCTGGTAATATTTGTACTTCTTTTAAATTCATTTTGTCAGCGGCGGCAGCTCTTATGTCAAACATCAAAGTGGTAAGCCTGGCTTGTTCATTTTTATGAATCTCAGGGAGTGCTTGTTCTTTGCGATATTTTTGTACATCTTCTAATACTTTAGGCATACCTTTATGCAATTCATCGGCTTTGGTTTTAGAAGCCTCTATATTAGCCAAATAGTCGCGGTTGCATTGTCGTCTGCGTTCAATTTCGGCTTGTACTTTTGGATTATTATCTCCTTCCTTATTTTCTTTTTCGAGTCTATCTAGTAAATTTTCCATGTCTTGATAATTTTGCAGCGCATTATTATATAATTTTTCTCTTAGTCCTTTATTATGATTAATAGCTGCATCATCTAGTCGTCTCACCGCTTCTCTTTGTGCTGCAACCAGATCTTCATGTTGGCTTTCTAACTCCATTACTTCATTACGTTTTACCTGAATCTGTCCTTCCAATACTTGTATTTGCTTTTGAACGGCACCTAAATCTGTTCTTAATTCATTTAATTGTTTTTGTACTTCTGCTTTTTGTTCGCGAATATTTTGCAGCATTTCTTGAATTCTTGCTTTGTCTGCTTCAAGTTGTTTTAATTGTTGAGCAAGTTGTTCTTGAGCCTGTTGTTCTTTTTCTCTTTCTGCACGAAATTGGTCAGCAAGCTTCAGACGCTTTTCGTCTTCGATTCTTTCAGCTTCTTTTGTCTGTTGTTGTAAGAATAAAGAAGCTTTTCTTTCATCGGCTAATTGAAGGCTCATTTTAATTGTTTCTTGATGCGCAATAACCATTGCCCATAATTCCGCTTGCTCATTATCCATTCGTTTTCGTTCTTCGCTGTTCGGATCGGCTATAGCTTTTTTAAAGTCTGAATCAAGTTTAGGCATACCGCCTTGGGATAATGCTTTATCTACATAACTAATACCTGGAGGCGGGCTATTTAAACTGTGTACAATTTCCGCATCGCTTGATTGCATATGACTAACTGGCTTTGGCATTGTCTTCCTCCACGGTAGTTATCTTGTAAACATCTTTGCTAACATAAATAAATATAAAAATACCTAACACAGCAATGTTGTTCACATAGTAAAAGTATAGATGGGTAAAAAATTTGAAAAGGAAAATGGTGCAAAATAAAGAAAATAAATAATTGAACTTTTGTAGAAATAATTAATCTAAATTTTATTAAGGTTAAATTAATTAATGTGCGTGGATGTTTGAGACTTTGTTTTTATTGAACAAAAGCGATTAAGGAAAAATGATTGTTGTTTGATTTAAAGTTTTCTTAAGAGAAGATTAAATGTTTTTGTTTTGAGTTAGAGATCAATAAGTGTAAATTTTATGAAACATAAAAGACGATGGTGATTTAAGATTTGTACTTCGTAGAGGGAGATTGCCACGGGCGGAACAGATTTGTAGGAGTGTCTATCTTAATGGTTGGCGCCCTCGCAATGACAGAGGAGAAAATATTATTGAACTATCCAAATCTATACAGCAATGACAGAAAGGATAACTTCAGTGAATTGCCTAAGTTTTATTGCAACGGCAAGATATCTTGAGCGGTTTTACCAAGAAAGAAAAGAGATGCTAACAATAATGAATTAGTCTTTATCGTCTATTACATGAACTACCTCTGCTATTTAATGTCCAATTAATAAAGGAGGCATTTATGTCTAAAAAAACACAGGAAACACGCGCTGACGTGGCCACCCAGAAAACTGCTGCAGCAGGTGAAAAAAAGTCTACATTTTTTGGTCGAATTCGGGAATTCTTTGTTGGGCCCAAAGAACCTGTGGTTGAAAGCACTAAAACTGCAGTGGCACAATTGAATCAAACCAGACTTAAATCATTCCATGCGAGTCATTTAATATCAGATGCGGCACAAGGGGTTAATGGTTTGATTAATATGCATCATGAAATTCAGCAAGCCTATCAGACACTAAAAGATAGAGAATCGATTCCAAATAAAAGTCCACAAGAAGAATATGAATGTATGCAAGAGCGCACACGTATCAATGGTGAGCGTCAAAAATTTATAACACAATATGAATCATTGAATAGTCAATTACAAGCAGCCAGTAGCGATAAAAATATTTCAGATATGGGAAGAGAAGGAATTAAACATGTTCAACAAAGGCTTAATGATGAAGTTCATAGCTCATATCTAACCCATAAACTATATGTGCGTGCAGATAATATCAATGAAAAAACTCTCCGCGTTGATGGAGAAAAA
>CAYSGV010000187.1:0-5930 GCA_964430685.1 uncultured Gammaproteobacteria bacterium | reverse complement strand
AACAATTGCGACAGCATCTGTCCTCTGATAGCTAGCTTCATTTGTAGTTTGCTGACTGGTTCTCTCCTGCACTTCCGGCATTGGTGGAAATAATACAGGTGAATTTCTTTGTACATATGGACTTGAAAGTGGCTCTTTGCCAACAGGCTTAAGCGTTACCGGTAAAATGTTCGCTGGCTGATCTTTTGCAACTGCTCTTGCAAGCGGCTGTGAAAGGCTTGCTGATGGTAAAGGCTTGCTTTCCCGCTTTAATGCTTCTACCTCTGAATAAGCTGCATTAAGCATCGCTTGCATGATCCCGAATTGTTCTTGCAGCTGTGAATATTCTTTGCGTATACCCTCACGCTTTAACATAGCATGCGTATCCTCGATAAAATAGCCGATATCTGAATTTTTGCAGTCATGAGCCAATTGTATTGGCGTTTTTTTGAATCCATCTTCAGTCGCATATGGATTTGCTCCTGCTTGGAGCAAAGCAACAATCACTTTTTTGTTGCCACGCTTTGCTTGATAATGTAAACCGGTTAAATGTTGATTGTCTCGAACATCAACTTTTGCGCCTGCATCAAGCAATACTTTTACACACTCAAATTGGATACGTTCAGCATCGACTAACTTACTAAAGTTTGCAAAATCACACGCAATTAATAATGCTGTTTGCCCGTCTTTATCGCGCTCTTCTAATTGATTGCATGTGATTAAAATACGTGCCGTATTTGTTTGACCATTCGCTATGGCTATGTGTAACGCCGTCTGCCGATTACGGTTAATCGCATTGGCGGGAATCTTATCCTTTACATATTGTATAAAGCGTATATAACCGCCCGGTGCAGCAAGATGAAGAATCGTATTTGCATTTTCATCAACATTGGTTATTGGGATACCCCAATGTTGTAAGATGCCTAGTAATAGTAAATTCCCAGATTGCGCGGCCATAAACAGATGGTTGTTTAAATTTGCTATTAATATTGGATGTGCTGGGCCAGGGTTTTCTGGCAAAAGCTTGGTTTTTGTGAGCAGTTCTAAAAATGCAGCCAGTGTATTTTCATCTGGCAAATAAAGCGTTGTTAAATGGTCTGCTAGCCACTTGAAATATGAAGCATGAGCTTGATCTCTATTGCTAATCCGAAATAATTGTACATAATCATGCAGTTTATTTTTAATGGCTTGTAATGCTTGATAAGCGTCATTTAATTTATTGTTGTTTAACAACGACAACAACTTATCAATTTCAGTCTTAAGCTCCTGTACATGAGATGGTGGTGCTTGTCCCACTTTACCGCCAATTAACCATGCCATTGTTTTGACTAAGAACGTCCTTAATTGTGGCACCTGTTGGTTACCTTGAAAAATAGTTGTCGCCAGGGTAATGAGTTGATTACCCTCCGGGGTACTTGGCACTGTATTCGTTATGATCGTGACTAAAATACTAAATAAAAATGAATGTGCAGCATTAATTAGCTTCTGTGCAGGTTCCATTGGGCCGCGATACTGCTCACTTATTTTTTTAAAAATACGCAACATCAATTGCATATCTGCTTGTTCTTGCATTAATATTTTTTTCAGATCTTCCTCAAGAAGCGGGAGATTATTTTGTTTTTGCCTGATTATCGCGAGAAGATCACGCGCAAAAGTCTGTTGGGCAATATATATAAGTAAAAATTTCGCTAACCCACCGTTCCTGAATATAGTTTCTGAACCCCCTCTTTTTAATTCTTCATCGACAACCCAAGGTGCTAAGCCACAGATCTGTTCAAATGTAATATTTAATCGTAATTCTGCTAGGAAAAGTTCGCATTTTTCTCGGGATGCATTGGCAAACTCTTTATCAAGTATGACGGCAATTTCTTGTGGGGGTTTTTCTTGACAGTGCCTGATCAGCATTGGAAAATTCTCTTCAACACTCTTTTGACTCATATATGCTCCTTGTTAAATTTTGATTACATTTTTCTATCCATAGCAACGAATGGTAACCTCTATACAGTGTTTTTATTATAATCTGAGGATTTTATTAGTTTGCACCTTACTGATAGATTCAGCCACCATTATTTTCATTTTATCATTTAGCTTATTACCTGCGATAATAAAGTCTTTTACTGATTTACGCTTGGCTATAGCCTGTGTTATGAGTGATAAACCTTCCTCAGTGATATCCATATGTGACAGATTGATGATCTCAATATTGCAACGACGTATTAATTCTGCCAAAGCGTGATATGCGCCTGACTCAAGCACCTTATTCCCCTCTAAATCAATCTCACGGAGTGCAGAGATTGCTTCTGGCTTATCTAATAACATATTAACTAAATCCTTTACTTGCTCACTCGTATGATGCGTTAAGCCTAATCTGATAATAGGATTAAATAGTAATAATCTCGAAGATGCAATAGTCAGATTGCCTTCAGGTCTTGATGCTTCTTTTTCCAGTTGTTTGACCCCCTCCACTAGCCAAATCAAGAATTTATCAGTTTCCCTAAAATAATCAGATACCGTATTGAGCACAGCACGTAATGCTTTATCATAGATTGGATATACTATCTTTAATAAATTCAGAAACGTAGCATTGGTTATATTATCCATCTTAAGGCCGCGCACAGACCAGTTTAACCAACTAATTTGTTTGCCATATTTTTCAATACACGTAAAAAATTCTTCAACTGCTAACTGAGAACCGTCCATAATGACATCTTCAATAGAAGTAATTGTCAATACAGTAGCCATGATACTATCAATATTTTTTTTATTGATCTGACTCTCAATTAAACGAAAAGTTTTCAATTGTGATAATTTATGTTTTTTGATTACTTGCACAACGGCACTTAATTCTTCTTCACTTAAATTTTGTAAATCAAGATTTGAGAGAGTCAAACAAGTTTTACTTAAATATAGCAAAAGCTGCTGATAAGCTAAATTTCGTAGCTTATTATCGTTAAAATAACATCCTACTTTAACTTCCGCTCCTAATTGAAAAGTAGAATGATTTGGTGAACCACCAGCATTTGCTGTCTGTATTGAGGGTCTAAGTATAACTTCTTTGCTGGTGAAGAATATGCTGGCTACGCTGTCATATCGAGAAAATAACGCATTGATTATCAATGTTGCTAACGATAATTCTAACTCCTTAAAACTATTAAAATCAATTAAAAAATGATTTCTTTCATGATAGCTTATTGAATGCTCCATAATAACCCAATAATATGATTCAGTTTGTATCTGTTGAGCAATTAGTTGTGCTGCCGTATTCGTTAATGAAATACCATTTATGCCAATATAGAATTTTCGCCGTTTCTGGTTGATAAGGTTTTGTACTAAATGCTCAAATAAATCAGCTGTCAAGCCAGTATGCCAGAGTACAAGACAAAGCAACGAAGGCAATGAACAAAAATTGTCTAATGTTAATAAATTTTTTGAAAATATAGCGTTACCGTCAAGGTTGAAGGCTTTTATTTTACAATTTTTAATCTTAACAAGGAAATTGTTTATTGCATCTTCATTAAGTTTGTTTAATGCAACCTGTAACATTCCCAATGTATTATTACGTTGCAACCCATCAGCAATAAGCAACATTCCTTTTCCACTGATACTATTTTCACTTAAATTAAATATCAATAATGATTGATTAGAAGATAAAATCATAGAAAGCGTATTACCACCATCATCATCAATATTATTCCCTGAAACATTGAGATATTTTAAACTTTTATTGCGCCCCAGACCTGAGACCAATACATTTAGTGCAAGATTGCCAAATTTATTTTTAGAAATGTTAAGATCATCAACTGATTGATTTGAAGCCAAATAATTTCCTATAGATTTGCATCCCTCTACACCACGCTCGGTTTTACTTAAAAATAGTTCAGATAATTTACGACCTGGACTCGCAGACAATCCATTTATAATAGAAATGATGCCTTCATCTCCTAAGGAGTTCTCTGACAAATCTAATTTATAAAGATTTGTGCATTTGCGCAAATAGGCAGAAATCGCAGCTGCTCCAATTTTAGTTATATTATTATTATTTAGAATCAAAATAATAATTTCGTATGATTCAGCTATAATAAGCGCTTGCATAATTGCTAATATACCATTGTCACCAATCTTTGTATTACCTAAATTTAAGGTTTTTAATTTTACTCCGTGAACTTCGATTACCTTTTCTAAGGATGTTATCAAATTTTGTGATAGCAAATTATTTTTACATTCTATATTTAATTCACCTATTTCAGCTTTACTTTGCGCAAGTAAGTTAAGCATATTTGTAAGTTTATCTTCAGGCAACGTTGATAAATCGAGCTCTAGTTTATCTGAGCCAACAACAATTGCTTTTTTGATATGTTCAGGTATTTCTTGGTTATGTAACCCGACAAGTACTTTTTGTTGCGCATCACTACCCCAGCGTGCTCCGCATTTATATAAATGATATCGGGTATTACTATCTAGATTCTGGATATACGGTTCATCAAAAATGGCACCAGTAATTCTTTCTGTTGATATTTGACTCCACTTAAATTCTTTTTCGAACTTAGCACCTCTTAAATCAGCATAGCAAAAATTTGTGTTCCCATAAGTTATACCACGTAAATCCGCCCCTTTTAGGTCAGCATTTTGCAAGTTCGTATCTTGTAGATTTGCTTCTACTAAATTAGTATTTGTAAGTACAGAACCTCTAAGATCCGAACCATCTAATTGGCATCTCGATAAATTTGCATCAGATAGGTTACAGTTTCCAAGATTTGCCCCTCTTAAATCAGCTTTCTGTAAATCAGCTTTCTGCAAATTAGCTCCGCGCAACTGCGTTCTTGCCAATTTTGCACGTGTTAATGTACAGCCATATAAGTCTGCTTCTTTAAGTACAGCATCATTTAGATCGACTCCCTCCAAATTTTGACCATCAAATCTTGTTGATTTTAAGAATGCATTTTTAAACACTGCTCCAATGAAGTTCTCTTTTTTATCCAATATTATTTGACTGATATTAATTCCAGATAAATTCTGCTTATGTTGACTTAATTGTTCTATCGTAAAAATAATGTTTTCTTGAAACATTGCTTTTATTTTTCTCTCATCTTCCGGACTTTCGTATTTTGCATCAATTAAAATAGTTAATTGTAATTTTGCTTTGCGAAGACTATTAAATGTAATACCATATGCACGATAGAAATTAGCACCTGTTAGGTCCGCCCCATCAAAACAAACTCCTCGAACATTTGTATCGATTAAACTTGCCTGAGTTAAGTCTGAACCTGTGAAATTAGCGAAAGAAAGATTAGCTTCTTTAAAATCTGCCTGCTTAAAGACAGCATATTCAGCTTTTGTTTCAATCAAGATCGCTCGAGAGAAATGAGCTTGATGGCAGTTAGCATACCTAAATGTTGAACGCGTCAACGTACTTCTTTTAAATGAACAGCGTACTGCTAATACATTATCAAAACAAGAACCCATTAAATTTGTTTTTTTTAGTGCTGTTTTAGGAAAATTTGGCCAATTACTGATATCTAACTCTCTAAAATTAGCGTTAGCTAATTCGAGTTTTTGAACGTTTAGAGGCAGATAAAAAAAATTCATATTGTTTAGTGCCCAAGCTTTAACATCTGGCCCGTAGTTCTCCGAACCTTCAATTTTTTGCTGGCTTTCCATGTGTCGCTTTAATCTTGTCTCATTTTGTAACTCTCTAACTGCAGCGTTAATTTTTACCTGCTTTTCTTTAACGTCTAAGTAGTGATTGTTTTTTAGATTATTCCCATATAACTTAAGCAGAATCGACAGCAAATGTTCTTTGGATACTAACTGTTTTAATTCTCTTAATAAGGTTAACCGCTCGAATATTATTGGGACAGCTATTTTTTCATTACTTCTCTGCAATACCACACAATCTATGCTTGAATAAAGTGAACCAATATGGTGTTTAAAAATGATCTTTAGTTGATCAG
>CAYSGV010000186.1:0-5968 GCA_964430685.1 uncultured Gammaproteobacteria bacterium | reverse complement strand
CTATACGCTTACGTTATCACCGATTGTTGTTGATGATACCCTTTTTGCAACGCCCCATTAAAATGGTGAATACGGCTCGATTTGCACGCACCTTTGGTATTTTACTGGCAGCCAGTGTGCCGGTGCTTGATGCCATGCGGATTGCGTCACAATTAATTACCAATATAGCAATTCGTACATCACTAGAAGATGCAAATCACGCCGTGCGCGAAGGTGGTTCAATTGCACGTGCATTAGAAAAAACCGGTTATTTTCCAGCCATCAGTTTACAATTAATCGCAACAGGCGAAGCCAGTAGTCAATTAGAAAAAATGCTTGAACGAGCAGCTTATCAACAAGAAGAATCGGTGACACAATTAATTGACACGCTTTTATCTCTTTTTGAACCTGCGCTCATTTTATTAATGGGATCAGTGGTATTATTTATCGTGATGGCTATTTTACTGCCGATATTTGAAATCAATCAATTTATTAGTTAACCAAGGAAGGAACAATGCGAGTTATAGTCAAACGGAATTCGGGTTTTACTTTAATTGAAGTAATGGTCGTTGTGGTTATTTTAGCAATTCTAGCTTCAATTATCGTGCCTAGAATTATGAGCCGACCTGAACAAGCTAAAATTACGAAAGCAAAAGAAGATGTTCTTACTTTAGAAAATGCATTGGAATTATATAAATTAGATAACGGTTTTTATCCAACCACCGAACAAGGTTTGCAAGCTTTAGTCCAACAACCCACCACCCCGCCAATACCGGAACATTGGTTAGCTAATGGGTATATTAAAGAATTGCCAAATGACCCGTGGGGTAACCCTTACCAATATTTAAATCCAGGAGTGCATGCAGAAATTGATGTATTTAGTTATGGAGCAAACGGCAAACAGAGTACAGGTAATGAGCAAGAATATATAGGTAACTGGAATGCCAAATGATGAAGCCACAAGAAGGCTATACCTTAATCGAGCTTTTAGTCGTTATTTTAATTGTTGGTTTAACATTGAGTGTGGTGTTGTTGCGAATCCCCAGTTCACAATTTGCCTCACAGCGCGCAGTGGCACAGCAAATACAAGGCTTAGTTGAGCTTGCACGTGAACGTGCCATTTTGCATGCAACGGTTTTGGGTATGACTGTGACGGCGCAAGAAATTCACTTTGATGAATTAGTTGGAAGTTCAAATGAGCTGATGCAGTCTGTTTGGCAGCCTTATTTGTTACAAAATAAATATTGGCATGTTGTGGTACAGCTTCCCTTGGCTTTTAGTCTGCAGACTAAACAAACAAATGATGCTGGTAGCTTAGGCGCAACCGCTGGTGAAAATCCACAAGTAATCTTTTGGCCTACGGGTGAGATGACACCATTTGTGCTGAATGTTTATGCAGAAAATACAGCACAAACATATCAAATTACCGGTAGCAAAACAGGTGAAATTAATTTGGAACAGCATAGTGAAGCACAGTAAAAGAACCATAGCAGGATTTACGCTGATCGAAGTTTTAATTGCCATGGCTATTCTGGCCATTGCATTTGGTGCCATATTTTCTGCAGCCAATAACCATCTACAACAGCTTTCCTACTTGCAAGATAAAACAGCAGCAAATTGGGTCGGTATGAATGCGATTGCACAGTATCAATTGCATTTAATTGGTTCGAGCAAAGCAGGGGATAATGAAACCGGCAGCGATAATATGTTGTCGGATTCTTGGAATTGGACATTAACTTCGAGCAATAGCCAAAATAAAGGCGTATTGCGTTTGGAAGTGTCGGTTAAAAAGAATAATTTACCCACCGAATTCATTCATGTAGTTGGTTTTGCAGTGAGTGATGAAATATGATTAAAAATAATACAATAAGTACTACAAATGGATTTACATTACTGGAAATACTTATTGCCTTATTTATTTTTGCTATCGTTGGTGTGATCGCCAGTAGCGGGTTACGTAGTGTGTTAAAAGATCAAGAAGTCAGTACCCGCAAGTCCACACAATTGGCGCAGTTGCAATTGGCTATCATTGTAATCGAACGAGATCTCATGCAAATAGTCAATCGCTCAGTGCGTGTTGAAAACGGTGAGCTGTTACCGGCGTTAATCGCAAATGAAAATGACCAACCTTCATTGCAATTCACCCATGCAGGTTATATCAATCCACAAGCAACACGCCATCAGAGTACGTTACAGCGCGTGCGATATCGATTATCAGAGGGTAAATTATTACGCGAAACTTGGCCCATGCTTGATCGCACATCTACACAAGAACCTGACGCTCAAGTTTTATTAACAGGTGTGCAGTCAATGACTTTTGAATTTTTAGATACGAATCATCAATACCAAACAATTATTCCGGTACCGACACAGCCGGGTCAACAGGTTTTGCCGTTAGCCATTCGTATGCGTTTTGATAGCGACATTTATGGCCATGTGGTTCGATTAATTCCGCTGGTCAATGCTTAAAATGAAGCAAGGATATATGATGAACAATGCGCGCACAAAAGGAACAGCATTAATTACAGCGTTGCTGATTGTGAGTCTGGCAGTGATTATTGCTAGTCAATTATTAAGCTTTAGTCAGCAGAATATAGAACGTACTCGTTTACTCTTGACTGCTGATCAAGCTTATTTATATGCGCAAGGTATAGAAGCTTGGTCAATTGGTTTGCTCAAACGACCAGATGCAGCGTTACAAATTAAGTGGCCACAAAATTTCCCGCCCACAGAACTAAATGGCGCAAAATTATCTGGCTCACTAGTCGATTGGCAAGCGCAGTTTAACATTAACAGTCTCGTCAATTATGATCAGGACAAATTTTTTGCGCAGCTCGTACAAATTGCTGATCCGACGGTAAGCCCAGCCAATGCAAATAATTTGGCACAAGCGGTATCACAATGGTTAGGAGCAGTGAGGAGCCAAGATGCCAATACCGATACATCAGCCGCGACGACTGTCGTCGATTACTGCTCGGTTTATTTAAATAAAATACCGCCATATCGCTGTTCGCAGCAGCCCATGCTAAGCATCAGTGAGTTACTTTTAGTGGAGGGGATGACACCAAAACTTTATAATGCAATGCTCAGTTATATCTCGGCGTTACCACCAGGGGTCAAGACTAATTTAAACACGGCATCTGATCCGGTGCTTACGGCATTGGGGCAATCTGTACCGCCTGCAGGTTTAAGCGCTAATAATCCTAAAAACACGCCGCCTACAACCAACCAAAACACTAATTTGAGTGAATATTTTTTATCACGTGCCGATGTACAATTGGATGAACAACATTTAATCTTATACAGCTTACTGCATCGGATTGCAGGTAAACCGCAACCAAATGTACAGGTCGTTTGGCGTAGCCTGGGAACTTTATAGAAGGGAAGCATGACTAAACAACTCATTGTTCGACTCGATGAACAGGAACAAATAGGCGCTTGGATCATCTTAGATGAAGCCAACCAAATCATTCACGATTCATTGCATGCAAAACTTGCTGACTTGAGTACCATTGCAACGGATTGCACACTGACTGTTTTGGTCCCCAGCCAGTCTATTTTGCTAACAGAAGTAGGGCAATTACCCAAAACGACTTATGCAAAAATTCGCAAAGCTGTACCGTTTTTGTTGGAAGACCAATTATACCAAGACATAGATGAATTACATTTTGCTTTAGGTGACCCGACGGCAACGGGAAGTTTGCCAGTTGCGGTGGTGGCACATCAGCAGTTAAAACGTTGGATGCAGATCATACAAAGATCATTGCCCATATTTTTTGAAAGCCTCAAAGCAATTGTGCCGGATTTATTCTCTATTCCTTTAGCAGAAAATAGTTGGTCTATTTTCCTGACTCCAGAACTGGCATCTGTACACACCGGTGCACAAAAGGGTTTTGTTTTAGATAGCAGTAATGCATTAAGTGTATTAGCAAATTCACTTAAAGGAATTTCTGAAGAGAAGAAACCGTCTTCTCTTTATGTTTATAGCAGCGAGCCTTCGGTAAGTACCGAACAATGGCCATCCGCATTTGCTGGTGTACCCGTGATTGCAAAGCCATTCACTGAAGAGCAAAAAATTTCGTTTGTAAAAAATTTAAGCGAACAAAAGAGTATTAATTTGTTGCAAGGAAGCTACCGCATGAACAAAAAACTCTCTAAAGTGCAAACCAATTTACAGCTAGCGGGTCTCTTGGCTGGTTGCGCACTGCTTATTTCACTTGCAGGCAGTGCGATGCAATATCTTGATCTCTATCTGCAGGAAAAAAAATTATCTACGCGTATTGATGAACTTTATCGCAGTGTCTTTCCAAATGCGAACAGTATCATTGAACCCAAGTATCGTTTTGAACAAGAATTAGCAACATTAATACGAACACAACAGCGCCTCGGTTTTTTAAAAATGATGGATAAAGCCAGTCCAATTTTTACGCAAGCAAAAGACATTAAATTACAAAGTTTGCAATACCAAAATCAACAATTAACAGTTGATGTTACCGCACCTGATTTAACCTCAGTGAATCAATTAATCAAAACCTTTAATCAGCATGGATTAAAGGTGACTCAGAATAATATTAGTTCGGATATGCAAACAGTACGTGCACATTTAGTGATCAAAGGGAGTGCATCATGAAGCAAATACCACAAATTGAACAGATACAACAATGGTGGAATTCATTAACCTTTTCACAACGGCGCATGGGCAGCGTCGGCGGTATTGCTTTAGGTATTTTATTATTTTATTTATTGATTTGGTTTCCTTTAGTAAGCAGTGTGAGCAATCGTCGCAATGAAGTCATTGCTGAGCAACAGCTGGTATTGGAAATGCAACAATCTAAAGCAGATATTCTTTATTTAAGATCATTGAACACACAAGTACAAGGAAGCACTAATCTGCCACTACTGACCATTATCGACCAAACCTTACGCGACCAACAAATCAATGGACAATTAGCTCAAATTCAAGAAACCGGTGACAATAAAGTGAAGCTCGCATTTAGTACCGTTACTTATGATGAACTCATTTCTTGGTTAGAATCTTTAGCCAGTCAATATGGGATACAAGTCGAACAAATTCACATCACCGCAACCAATACCACTGGTGTGGTACAAGCGGATTTGATGTTGAGCAAGTAAATCACAGAATCTAATTATTATTCTACTTCGACACATTAAAACGAAAATGTACGATATCACCATCTTGAATGAGATAATCTTTGCCTTCTAAACGTAAACGGCCAGCATCTTTAGCACCTTGTTCACCGCCATATTGGATGTAATCGCCATACCCAATGACTTCGGCACGAATAAAACCTTTTTCGAAATCGGTATGAATACAACCGGCTGCTTGTGGTGCACTAGCACCTTGATGAACCGTCCAGGCATGTACTTCTTTGGGGCCGACCGTAAAAAAGGTGAGTAGATTGAGTAATTGATAACCCGCATGAATCACGCGCGCCAATCCAGATTCACCAAATGCAGAATCTTTTAAAAATTCATCACGTTCATCTTCAGGTAAAGAAATTAAATCAGCTTCAAATGCGCAACAAATGGGTACCACTTCGGCATTTTCTTTTGCAGCAAAGGCTTTGACTTGGCTAATCAGTGGGCCATCCAATGAATCATTTTCAGCAATATTGGCAATATACAAAGTTGGTTTGGTAGTAATGAGGTGTAAACGGTCCAACACAGCAACTTCATCCTGATTTAAACTTAATGTGCGCAACATCAAACCTTGATTCAAATGTGCAATGAGTTTTTCATAAACAGTCGCTGCCAATTTGGCTTCTTTATCACCGGCTTTTGCGGCTTTTTGATTTTTTTGTTCGGCATTTGTAACTGTTTGTAAATCAGCGAGTGCTAATTCCATTTGAATGATTTCGATATCGCGAATCGGATCGATACTGCCGGTAACATGGGTAATATCTTTATCGGTAAAACAACGGACCACATGCGCAATCGCATCGGTTTCACGAATATGTGCTAGAAATTG
>CAYSGV010000185.1:0-6004 GCA_964430685.1 uncultured Gammaproteobacteria bacterium | reverse complement strand
CTTAAATATTCTAAAATACAGCATGCAACTTTAAGTTACTCAATTTGTATAAATTAAAATACGACCTTATACTTTAATTAATATTGATAAAAATTAAGGTGACTTATGCAAAATCCACAAGAGCAACCACCCCTAAACGCTTATCAAGCTTATCACCCTAGCTTACCATCACTTGCAAATGCACAGGGCAATGGTTACGAAAATGTAAGATCAGATCATGTACCCATATTAACCAGCATACCTATGCCATCTGGCGCACCTCTTAAAATTGTTTCATGGAATGTATTAGAGGGTGATGCTTTCAATGGTATGTCTCCTTTGGGTCGTAGTGAATATGGCGAGACAGAGGCACAACGAAATGCACGTTATGATCGCATTGCAACAGGTATTGCAAATTTCGTAAGAGAAAATAATCCGGCATTTATTACACTACAAGAAATTCAAGCGACAAATGATCCAATCTTATTTGCTAAAATTTGTGCTGCACTTGGTCCAGACTACAGTACCGTGATGTATAATAAGCAACCTGTAGATAATTTTGGTTGTGTAACATTTTACAATAACAAACAGTGCAAACCAACTGGAGTTGATAAAGCTAAATCTGCAAAAGCATTTAATCACGCTGAGTTGGGCGGTTCAATCACTGAATTTAAAGTGCTAGGCATCAACCATAAAGTTAGCATTGCTAATGTACATGCGTCTTTTGATGCCGATCCCACACATCATGAATCTGAAGTTACAAAATTTTTATCTGGCACAGATGAAAAATCAACACGTATCGTTATTGGTGATTTTAATTGTAATATCGCGCCAATTGATACAACGCCACAAAACATTACCACGAGTGCAACGCCAAATCGTTTTCGTCAATCTTTGTTGCAAGGTGCTTGTGCAATTGATGGCTGTTTTTATGCCAGCCGTGCAGATAAAAAACAAGTTACCGTATGTCATCAAGCAACCCTAACCCATTTAAATCCTGTTACTGGTCGTCAATACTCTAAAGAAGAGATGCGACCATTAGATGTTGCTACATTACCACCGCTACAACAAAAAGAAATGTTAGAATTTAGAATGGTTATGTGTGTCGACGCTTCATACAATCAAGAAAAGTTGGTAAACGGGCAAACGATTGTTGCATACGAAAAAAAATTACAAGCATATAATCCTAATATATTAGTTAGACGAGCTAAAACATTAAACAATGATAGTGGCATTGGCATTGTTGTCGATTCAGCAATGTACCAAAGGCTAATCAAATTAAACAATCCCCATTTTCAATTTAAGACAGATAATAGTCAAAGTAGAGCAGATACATTTTATACTGTTTACACAAGTGATACTCATATTCATGAATTGACTGATGCATTGAGTAAAGATATTGCTTTTGCATTACACTCACATCTGGAACATGCAAACGAAGTAAGACGCGAAGCAGATAAACTATGGGAAGGGCTAGATTCAGCTCCTGATAAAATTGTGTTAGCAGGGAAAATTCTTGATGCGGCTAATAAAGCGTTACCAGCAGCCAGGGAAGCTTTAGATCAAATGAATGCAGCATTAGCAGAAGCGCAAAAAAATGGCAAACCAGTTAATAAAGCATTCTTAGAGATGCAAAAAAAAATTCAAGAGCACCATGATCATATTGCCGGCATTGTTCATAAACTTAGCCAAAACAATACTATCAAAGAGAATGAACGGCTCTTGGGCAGAATAGAGAGATATTTTCAATCCGCACAGCATCACCACACGGCATATAGAGATTTTAATCGCAGATTGACCGAGCACACAAATAACATTGCAAGTCCCGCAGCAACTAAAAGTATTGCGCCGGTTGCATCCGCCACTATAGCAATTGCTCAGCCGCCAGCACCAACATCAGCAAATACAATATCTATTACAGCGCCCGCTATACCACCAAGTTCACAGCCCACTGTTGCACCAAGTAAATGGGTCAATGCTGCACGTAATGTGGCTACTGTTTCTGAGCAAGCCGTAGCACCTGCAGAACTTTCAAAAGCTGCAGCAGACAGCGCTTCGAGTACTGAACAATTTGTAAACAAAAGTGAACATCCCAAGCTGAAATCTCATGCACCTTCATCTCGACCAGGACAATTTGGTGCAGTTAAAGTTGCAGCAGCTGCTACAGCAACACAACATATGAAAGATGCAGTTACCTCTGCAATGAATACCCTGCAATATGGAAAAGATGCACTGGATCATTATGATGCTGCACTACTATCAAAAAACTCACAATCAATTGCAGCAGCTAAAGGAATACTCGACAATGTAACCGAATCCATTACAAGAGCAAATAACGCTCTTGCAAGCGTACGAGCAAATGCACCCGCTGAATGCGCCCAATTCGATGCGAAATTTAGAGAATTTAGTACACGTATACAAAATATAGCACCTACGATGACACAACAAAGAATGTCATAGGTCGGATAGAAGCAAAACTGCAATTTTATAATTTACGCATCATCTGCCCATGCTACAGAAATCCCCGAACACACAAAAGCGTTCAGCTTTGGCCGAGGTCGTTGCGAGGCACGTAGTGCCGTGGCAATCCCCATCTACGAAGTACTATTCAGGAGATTGCCACGTCGCTTCGCTCCTCGCAACTTCAGAGCCGAACGTTCGCGTGAGATCGGCCAAAGATGAACGTTCCTACTACAGAGATATCACCCCACACTAGAATTGATATTCAAGTAAGGCTGAGATACGAGTGCGTGAGTTACCCACATCAGCAGCACCACTAATCGGTATACGTTGGCCAAATGCCGTATCATGTTTACCATAATTGATATCATGGCGAATTTCGAAGGCTGCCAATACATCACGCCATATATTCATGTTCAGTACCGCAAGATATCTGGTTCTGGGTAAACCCAATGCTAACGCATCTGCCGTCCCGTTGTAGCCAATGGCCGCATCCGATGGAATATTGAATATATTAAAGTGATAAGCCGCTTCAACCATCCAGGCTTTAGGTGTTGCACCTTCACCATTAAATGAAAGATTGGGCATCGCAAACGAACGCGTCGCCGTCACACCTTCGATCTTGATTGTGTAATCGCGATATTTAAATTGTCCGTACAAATCAACTCCAGGAACTGGATGTTCCAATACTTCGGTAACGGATGAAAGTCCGAAACCACCAAATCCACCGCTGAGTGTATTTTGCATGCCATGCGCATCTGCTAAATTGGCTATGTAACCTGCGCGCAGATCGGCATTAAAATGACCGACTTGGCTAAGATGCCCTACATTTACACCAAAATTATTTATCTTGCCATTACTTGGGCGGCTCATTGCACCTGGAACAAATGTACCTACAGAAGTATCGCCTTGGAAACCATAAACATTCGCATAAAAGGCATTGTCTCCCTCTTGATGATAACCAAATGAGATACCGCGAGTATTGGTTTCGCCTATAAATGTCGTGAGGGGATCAGAAATCATATAACTCCCAAAATCGCCAAATGGGAAATACATTTGACCCAAGCTAACATAAAACGGTGAACGATCTAAATTGCCTATGACCAAAAAGCCTTTTTCAATAAATAAACGTGAATTCGTAATACGGCTGGCATTATCAGATGAAGGATTACTATCATAATTAATGCCAAGAAAAGCAGTAGCCCAATTATTAATGTAGGCGGCTATATCAATTTTAGTATTTACCAGATTGATGTCACTGCGATATTTTCCTTGATAGGAACGCTCAGCATTACCAATTACATCAACAACGCCTGATAAATTCACTAATGCATGCTTAGGTTCTTTGATGCCCAATGCTTCAGCGCGGTGTACTAACTTATGCCGTTCATTAAGCAATTTAAAATCATTGCCGATATCTGAAATTTGTGAATATAAATTCTGCTCACTAAAGGTATCAATAGTACCGACATAAGGTGAAGTTGTTACCGGTGTACCCAAAGTATAATTACTCACATCTGCAGCAAACGTAGATGTGTTGCTGCCAAAACCTGTTGCAAATTCAGGCGTTTCTTTTGCAACCAATGCTTCTTGTTGCATCGCCACAGTATCTTTATCGGTACGCGTAATGGTATGACTGACGGGCGCTCGTGCTACACTGACTTTTGCCGGGGGATCATTTTCTGCAATAATTATATTTTTTTGTTTGACCAATTGTCGCACCATGCCCGTCAACACTTGTACTTGTTGCGTCAGTATAGATGTCGTTTTTTTCAATTGTTTAATTTCTTGTGCTTGATTTTGTAACTTCGATTTTTTCTGCGTCGGATCAGCAACACTGATATTATGGATGGTTGCCAATAGCATTAATGAAAGTAGGCTGAAGCGCAAATAAGATTTTTTGAATGTTTTTATATTATTTTTATGCATATCACTACCCTGTTTTTATGTTAGTCACCTAATAAAGGGGGCAAGTATCAGATTGCAAGTTATTCATACTCAATAATTAGAGTTAAAACTTGCAATCTGATACTTGACCCTTTAACTCTGCGCAGTCTACAAATTATCGATCAATACGTCAAAAATTGTTTGTGGGCTTACACCACTGTCCACTCAATCATCTCGCCGGCACGTAGGGGAACTAATTTTGTATCGGCATAAGGATAAAATGCGGGTACACGCCAAGCACGTTTGACTAAATTAATTGATTGTTGATTCAATGGTAAACCATAAAATTGCGCACCAAAAACACTAGCAAAATTTTCCAAACGCGCTAATTGATCGGCTGCCGCAAAAACTTCCGCGTATAATTCAATAGCAGCATGCTGCGTGTAAATGCCTGCACAGCCACAAGCATTTTCTTTACTATCGATTGCATGCGGGGCACTATCACTACCTAGAAAAAATTTCGGGCTACCACTGGTTGCCGCTTGAATGAGTGCTGCTTGGTGCCGTGCTCTTTTTAAAATGGGAGCGCAATAATAGTGCGGCCGAATGCCACCAGCCAATAAATCATTGCGATTAAGCAATAAATGGTGTGCAGTAATGGTTGCAGCGATATTAGCCTTAGCATCCATAATAAAATTTACAGCATCTGCAGTCGTAATATGTTCCAGCACCAAACGTAAATGAGGAAATTGTGCCAGCAGAGGTTTTAATTCATGCTCAATAAAATAAGCTTCTCTGTCGAATACATCCACATCTTTTTTTGTGCTTTCACCATGCAACAACAATGGCATTTGAACTTCCTGTAAAGCAGCAAGTGTTGCGGGCAGCGAAAGTAAATGAGAAACACCAAATTCAGAATGTGTCGTGGCATGTGCTGGATAATATTTAAATGCATGAATCACCCCACTTTCAGCAGCGAGATGGACATCCATCGGTGTTGTGGTTTCAGTTAAATACAAAGTCATGAGCGGGGTAAAGTTTTTCTTCGCTGGTATATGTGCACAAATTTGCTGGCGATATTCTTTAGCCATCGTTACATTGGTGATCGGTGATTTAAGATTGGGCATCACAATAGCGCGTGCAAATACGCGCGCAACATCGGCAACAGTTTGTTTTAATGCAGAACCTGCACGTAAATGTATATGCCAGTCATCAGGTTGGCGTAGTTTCAATTGAGAAATAGAACTTAATATGGTCATTATTTAATTTTTAATCTGTTAAAGTACGCCTATTTAAATTCCACGTAGAAAAAATATTTCAGTGAAGACTAAGGCACAAAGCAAACAAATAATAATGAAAATGATTTTTGCTGCCAAATGCTCTGCTTCGCGCGGTAACAATGGTCGTTCTTCTGTCAGCAACTCTTCACCGGCGTGGTCGTGCAATTGTTCCACCATATAGCGGTCCAGTCGTTTGGTGGCCATTGTGGCAATAAAAAACATAGCCACTGAAATGATTATTGGTGCACCTAATATTTCAACCAGGATTTTCCCCACAATGGAAAAATACACTTTCTTGGTCTTATTTCTGGTTTGCCATATTCGTTTATCTCAACTTTATTCCAACCATAATCTAAGAAGCGTCCACCGTACATATCGTAGGTTCTATAGTAGACCTG
>CAYSGV010000184.1:0-6024 GCA_964430685.1 uncultured Gammaproteobacteria bacterium | reverse complement strand
CTTATAGCGAACGCGATAATACTGAAGCAATCTCTATGCCTGATTCTGTTCCGGTAGCTGAACGTAAACGGCGGAATAAAATGTTACGCATTCTTTCGGAAAAAAAACTGAGGGCTTTTTACGAAACTCAATTAGGAAAAACTTCAACCGTTATTTTTGAGCATGAAGCCAAAGGTGATTTTATGTTTGGCTTTACCAAGAATTATGTAAAAGTAAAATTACCCTACTCTGCAGAATTAATTAATACGCCATCGCCAACATATGCACCGCGTGAAAAATCGTGTGATTTTGCATCAGCTTCTGCGATCACCGGCAAAATCGATAAATTATATTTTTGTGCAAACTCAAAATCACGTTCATCATGTGCCGGTACACCCATTACTGCACCCGAACCATATTCAATCAACACATAGTTACAAATCCAGATGGGAATTAAATTTTGCGTTAATGGGTGAATGGCAGATAAACCGGTAGCAATGCCTTTTTTATCTAAATGTGCCAAAGCAGCTTCAGCGACTGGAATATTTTTTTGTTCTTGTATAAATGTATCAAGTTCAGGATTATTTTGCGCTAATTGTTTTGCAAGCGGATGCTCGGGGGAAAGCGCAATAAAACTCACGCCGTATAATGTATCTGCGCGTGTGGTATAGACTTCAATAGGCTCATTTAAATTTTGTACGGGAAATGTAATGGTTGTACCAACAGAACGGCCAATCCAATTTTTTTGCATGGTAATCACTTGCTCAGGCCAACCCGTTAATTGATCAAGATCATTTAACAATTCATCGGCATAAGCAGTAATTTTTAAAAACCATTGGGGAATTTCTTTACGTTCAATAACAGCACCTGAGCGCCAACCGCGGCCATTCACCACTTGTTCATTCGCTAACACGGTTTGATCAACAGGATCCCAGTTAACCACAGCATTTTTTTTGTACGCTAGCCCTTTTTCCAGCAAGCGTAGAAATAACCATTGTTCAAAACGATAATACTGCGGATCGCTGGTGCGTATTTCGCGTTTCCAATCATAAGCAAAACCTAAGCGCTTTAGTTGTTTACGCATGTAGTCGATATTTTGGTGCGTCCAGATTTCAGGAGGGATGCCATGTTTGATTGCGGCATTTTCTGCAGGCAAACCAAAAGCATCCCAGCCCATCGGTTGTAAGACATTTTTACCCAACATACGTTGGTAACGTGCAATCACGTCACCAATAGAATAATTGCGAACATGGCCCATGTGTAATTGGCCACTGGGGTAGGGGAACATGGCTAAGCAGTAAAATTTTTCTTTACTCAAATCTTCCTGAACTTGAAAAGAATGGTGTTCTTCCCAATAGCGTTGTGCGTGGACTTCAACAGCCTCAGGTTGATAAGTTGCTTCCATGAAGTTTAGGTCTCAGGGTTGTCGGCTACTGCTTCTTTAGCTGAACTTTTTGCCGATTTTTTACCACCACTGACGATTTTTTCTTTAATACGGGCAGCCTTACCACGTAAATCGCGTAAATAGTATAATTTAGCGCGTCGAACATCACCGCGACTCTTAATCACAATACTATCAATCAGGGGACTGTATAATGGAAATACACGTTCAACACCTTCGCCATGTGATATTTTTCGTACGGTAAATGCGGAATTAAACCCGCGGTTGCGCCGGGCAATACATACACCTTCAAAGGCTTGCAAACGTTGGCGATTGCCTTCAGTTACTTTAATTTGCACGGTGACCGTGTCGCCAGGACGAAATTCTGGAATATTTTTATTCAGCTTTTCGCGTTGTTTGTTTTCAAATTGTTCAACGGTATTAACCATTGTCGGCTCCTCAAAAATTAGAATTATAAAATGGTCCCATGATACCCGTCTATAAACGCATTAAGCAAGTCTTCTTGTTCACTTGTTAGCTTTATTTGTGCAAGTAAGTCTCGCCGTTTGAGCCAAGTTTGGCCTAGAGCTTGCTGTAAGCGCCAACGCCGGATGGCTTCGTGGTCGCCGCTTAGCAATACCGCTGGGACTTCGGTGCCTTGAAAAGACGGGGGGCGAGTATAGTGTGGGCAATCCAATAAACCGTTCACAAAGGAATCTTGAGTGGCGGATTCTTCATGGCCCAATACATTGGGTAATAAACGGGTTATAGCATCGATTACCACCATCACCGCAAATTCGCCACCGCTTAGGACATAGTCACCGATGCTTATTTCTTCGTCAATGACATGATCAATAAGGCGTTGATCAACCCCCTCATAATGTCCAGCAATCAAGAAAATGCGTGATTTTTGGCTAAGCTGTTGCGCTTTTTGCTGGGTGAACGGTTTTCCTTGCGGGGATAAATATAGGATTGGCCCTTTTTCTGCATAAGCCTGCTTTGCAGCGTAAATGGCTTGCGCGATGGGTGGGGCTTGCAGCAACATGCCAGGTCCGCCACCATAAGGTCTGTCATCCACGCGGCGATGCGGATCATCTGTGTAATCGCGTGGATTCCAACAATGAAGTTCCATCGCCCCTTTGCTTTGTGCGCGTTGCACAATGGAATAATTCAATGCCTGAAACATTTCCGGAAATAAAGTAATGATATCGAAGCGTAAAGGTGTTTGTGTCATTAAAAATTTGGGTCCCAATTGGCAATGATTTTTTTATTTACTAAATCAACGGAAAGGATGAATTGCGGTATCATAAACGGGATTAAATGCCTTTTTTGGGTTTGCGGGTTGATGATGACCATAATATCATTTGAGCCAGCAGAGAAGAGATAATCAACCGTACCCAGTATTATACCTTCCGTATTGAAAACGCTTAATCCTTCTAAATCTGTCCAATAAAATTCGTTTTCGGCAATTGTCGGCAGTTGTGCTCTTGGTGTGTAGATGAGTAAATTCGTGTAATGCGATGCATGGTTCGGATCGGTGCAATCGCTAAATCGAACATTGATCTTATCACCGTGTATAGACCATTCCGCAACGGTTACCGGCATAAATTCGTCTTGACGTTGGATTAGCCAGGGTTCGTATTGCATCATTTGTTCCATCGGCTGGGTATAAGATTGAACTGACACAAATCCATGGACACCAAAAGGCGCGCCAATGCGGCCTATGGTAACCATTGAATCGTTAGAGGATGTTGGAGGCAATGTTAAGCGGCTTCTTTAACGGCTTGTTCAGGGTTACCGTTCTGTTCAACTAGGCTAATGATGCGGGCAACCGTATCTGAAGGTTGGGCACCATTTTTGATCCATTGTTTGGCTTTTTCTAAATCGAGCCGATGGCTGGGCGTATTGGATTTGGCCACAGGGTTATAAAAACCAAGCTTTTCAATAAAGCGGCCATCACGCGCATCTCTTCGATCTGCAGCAACAATATGATAAAAAGGGCGCTTTTTAGAGCCTGCACGCGCCAATCGCAATACAACCATTTCTTTATCCTTCTATTCGTTTTAAGGAGATTTCTATAAAGAGAAATCTATTTGTTTAACAACTTTATGAGGGAGCTATTTTATGCAATTTTTGCTTAAGATGGAAGGGGGCAACCGGCGAAGAAGAGCTAAAGCATCATCTCAGTTCTGTAATGGATGACCGGGTTAGCCTTTATTTTTAAATAATTTTTCTAAATCAGGCATTTTCCCGGCCATATTGGATAGGTCAGGTAAACCGGATAGGCCCGATAAACCGGGTATATTAGGCATTGAACCACCCATGCCACCACCCATGCGTGAACTCAGTTGTTTCATTAATCCACCTTGGTTTTTCATCATTTTTTGCATTTGGCTAAATTGCTTCAGCGTTCGTTTAACCATTTGCGGATCGGTGCCTGAGCCATTGGCTACGCGTTGGATGCGACTACGTGAATTTTTTAGTGCAGTTGGTAAGCGTCTGTCTGAAGGTGGTAGTAATAATTCAATATGACTACGTTCTTTGGGCGTCATGGAATCAATAATGGCTACAATTTGCAACAGAGATCGGTCATTCGCATGATCAGAAAGCATGGTATTGAATTGCGACATTCCAGGCATTTTACTCATTAAGTTGGCAAGACCACCCATTTTTTGCATTTGTTTAATTTGGTCGCGAAAATCGACCAAGGTAAATTGACCTTTTTTAATTTTACCGGCCATTTTTTCAACGTCTTGCGGTTGCATGTGACGCTTGGCTTCTTCTGCCAAGGTCATTAAGTCACCTTGGCCTAAAATCCGTGAAGCAATACGTTCGGGATGAAAAACTTCGAGCGCTTCAACTTTTTCACCCACCCCAATAAATTTGATGGGTTTACCAGTGATTTGGCGAACCGAAAGTGCTGCACCACCACGCGCATCACCATCCACTTTTGTTAAAATGACGCCGGTTAAGGCTAATGCTTCATTAAATGCACGTGCGGTGTTGGCCGCATCTTGTCCAGTCATGCTGTCGACCACAAACAATGTTTCTTTAGGATTGATTGCTTGGTGCAGCTGTTTAATTTCAGCCATCATTTCAGTATCGATATGCAACCGACCGGCACTATCGATAAGTACAATATCAATGTAATGATGCTGTGCGTAGTTTAGTGCGGCTTTTGCAATATCCAGTGGTTTTTGACTGGCATCACTTTTAAAAAATTGTGCTCCCGTTTGACTAATCACTTGCTCGAGCTGTTCAATGGCACCAGGTCGATAAACGTCCACACTGACCACTAAAACGGATTTTTTTTCTTGATGGGTTAAGTAATAAGCGAGTTTACCGACGGTTGTGGTTTTACCGGAACCTTGTAATCCTGCCATCAACATTGTAATCGGCGGTTGCCCGAGTATGTTTAGTTTTTGCTGGGTAGAACCCAATAGCGATACAAATTCGTCATACACAATGCGCAGTAAAGTATGGGCCGGTGTGAGTGTTTGAATGGTGCTTTGGCCTACAGCTTGCTTTTCAATATGGGTTAATAAATCATCAACAACGGGTAATGCCACATCTGCATCCAACAGTGCAGTGCGGATTTCTGCTAATGTTTCACGTATGTTTTGCGCTGTTAATTGATGACCGCGGATATTTTTCCAGGTTTGTTCGAAGCGTTGTGTCAGTTTGTCAAACATGTTATTAATCCAATTAGTAGATGGAATGTTGTATCAGGTACTATCAGGAACGTTCATCTTCGGCCAATCTCACGCGAACGCTCAGCTCGAAAATGCTCATTTACAGGAAGTAAACTCGGCTTTTCTCGCCTCACGTTCATCGTGACCTTGGCGCAAATCTGAACGTTATAGTCTGCACAAATTTCAGTATTTAGTTAATGTTATATGAAGATCTATTAATATGGAATGGTTAGTTAGTTTTAGTTATCTCGTGGCGGTACTTTTACAGGTACTGCGTATACAAAATGTACAGTTGAAGAAGTTGGTTATTTTGCTGCTCTCTTTGGCTGCTGTAATCGGGCATGGTTTATTGCTCTACTACTATGTTGAAGTGCCCACAGGACAAAATTTATCAATGGCCAATGTGTTTTCACTGGTCCTCTGGATTCAAGTCATTGTCATCATACTAACCATGCTCAGAAAACCGGTCGCCAATTTAATTATTTTTATTTTTCCGATCGCTATCTGTTCAATCGTCTTTGCAAGTCAGAGCCAAATTCATCCATATGTTTTAGTAACAAAGAATCATCCTGCCCAATTTATTCATGTATGGTTGGGTTTATTTGCTTTAAGTATGGTGATGCTTGCTTCTTATCAAGCAATCTTATTGTCATGGCAAGATTTTCGATTGCGCAAAAAATCGGCAACTTTGTTAACCAATTTATTACCATCCTTAGAGATTATGGAAAGTCTTTTACTACAATGGGTGCAATTCAGTTTTATCTTACTCATTTTGTTATTGTTAACCAGTATGCGTATGCTTATGAATACGTGGTCTACACTGGCACTTGAAAAGTTCTTGTTTTCATTAATCGCGTGCGGAGTGTTTGGCGTGTTAATTTATACACGCCGCCTGGGTGGTTTGCGTGGACGTCGGCTGGCGCATTGGACTTTACTTGGAAGTTTGTTTTTAATTTTAGCTTATTTCGGTAC
>CAYSGV010000183.1:0-6036 GCA_964430685.1 uncultured Gammaproteobacteria bacterium | reverse complement strand
CCCACATTTTTTGAATCTGATTTAAAAATTCATCATATTTATTGGGTGTTGCAGACAAAAGCGCATATTCCAATTTGGCGCGTTTAAATGCATAAGCTTTAAATACTGGGCTATTTGAAACATCACTTGTTCCGCTCGGATCAGAATTAGCCGCAAAAGAAAAAAGTTTGCTTAAACGTTCTGGGTGATGAATGGCGATATTAATTCCTATAATCGCACCATCACTCCAGCCCACAATTGCAGCCTTTTTAATCTTTAAGAAATCCATTAAGCCAATAACATCAGTGCTCATTAAATCATAGCTATAGGGTTGGTCATTGCGTGTGCTACGACCGTGACCGCGACTATCCATGACAATGACTTGGTAATGTTTAGCCAAAGCGGGAACTTGATTTCCCCAATAATTTGAATTGGCCAGCCCACCATGCAGCAGAATAACAGGGTCGCCATGACCATAAACGGCATACCAGATTTTAACACCATTAATAGGTGCATAGCCGCTAATGTTAGTGCTAGGCAATGTAGGTGAAGGTGGCAACGTTTGCCATTGCGGTTTAGCTTGTGCCACACCAACCATTCCCAAACAAACAATTAAACAGCACAATAAAAATGTTTTTTTCATGTCATTTCCCTTGATATAACAGTTTCCGGTAATTTTTTTTGATCTTAAAGGGCCAACTATCATATTGCAAGTTGCAAATTGATACTTGACCCTTTAATTCAATTTATTATAAAATGAATAATACATTCCATAGAAATATCAGAGATTAAAATATGTATAAACCCGTTTTTTCATTAGCCGATTTAGGTAAAGACTCGCCAACAAAAACAAAAGCAGAGCAATTGGCGCAAAAGTTAAATGAAATCCACTATAAATTCGATTTAAATTCCCTGCCCGCTTGGCACGTTGAGCCTGTTCTTCCAGAAGGAATTAAATATAGGCTAAAGTTTCAATACGACTTATATGAAAATGATCGTAATCGATATTTTGATCTATATCAGTTTAATGAAAATCTCAAAAATAGATTTAAGGTGGATAGTTACCTAAATAGAGCTAAAAATAAAACCAACCCTATAACAAGTGAAATAATATTATGTTACGTTTGTGTAGCTAGTATTGAGCCAAATGAAATAGAGGAGATGTTAGGCAGCTTACAAAACGTAAGCACATTAGCCATTAAGTCTCGTTCATTAAAATATAGTCGGTCAATATAGTTAACTAGCTTTTGATCTTATCGAGTTGGCGTATATGTAGGCACTGCATTCTGTTTGCAGAATAATTTTTGAAATACTTCTGGCGCATTCATTTGTTCAATAACATCAATAGCCGTTTCAGTTTCCATCTTTGTGACTATTTTTATATTTGTTTTTGCTCCAGCAGCAAGTAATTTGTTAATTAGCGGTAAATATTTTTCTTTTGCGGTAACACCCTCTCTAGAAAGAGGGATACCAAATGCAACCTCACCTGTTTTACGTGCCCGAAGGAGCATTAAATCGGTGGGGAATAAATCTCTAATTAAATAATATAAACTTTCCGTTAATACATCTTTCGATATATCAGCTCTAGATAATAGATAAAAAGCCATCTCTAAATTACCACGTCGACAGGCTACTTTCAGCATTTGAGCAAATATGGGTGATTGTATAGCGTCATTTAGTTTTGGAACTTTATTCTCCATAATTCTTAGCAATTCGACATCGCCGAGTAGCGCCACACAAAGTAATGGGTTTTTATTATAAAAATATGCTGGCTCACTTGGATTTTCAAGTGCATGAGCAGTAATTAACATAGTCATGCGTGTTTCTGGAGAGGTGAAATTAAACATTAATGCAATCATGGCTGCCTTATTTTCCCCTTTGTTTATAATGTGACAAATCGTCTCTGCGATTGCTTCAATTGTGGTAGGCAAATAATAAAAGCAAGATTGTCCTAATGCATTAGCTTGCAAAATAAGATGTGTTGCAATAGCCGTATTACCCGAATTTAATGCATATAGCCAAAGTTCAATTAAGGAAAATATTAATATATTTTTTTTCTGATATTCGCTAATAATAAAATCAAATAATGGTATAAATAGTTTTTCTGCGCCAGCATTAATAAGTTCTATGAGTAAATGTGTAACCCCAACCAGTGACTTATCTTCATTGGCATATTTTTTTCGATGCGCTTTTAATGCAGATTCATCGGCATAGGATGTAGGATTTAATAATGATTTTGGGGTAGACTCTTTCATTGCATAATGGCCACGCAAGACCGCCATTACAGGAACACGTAATCTTTTATGCATTCCCTGGTAATACTCTTTATAAGTTTCCTTTTCACCTGTAAAATCAACAAATAGGCGCGGCGATTCAGTAATATATTGTTCAACGAATAATTTATAAAAATCTTCAGCATTAAAAAATTTAAAAGCTTTAGCTAATTGTAATAATGTGGCAGCCAAAGAAATACTGCCTGATGATAAGATAATCTGTTGCCATACATTGATGGGAAATAGACCAATACTTGGAACTGAATTTGTTTGCTCGGCCTTTTCTAAAACCATTGCTTCAAAACTTTCTAATTCTTTCTCCATGATGAATACCCCTCAATATAATTAACGATTGATTTCGGCACATATTGCAACGAAAGGGCTATATAGTACCTTAGTATAACCCCGTCAGATAGATATGCATATGTGAATTTTGGAATAATACGTAAATTTACATGATTTATCAAAGAACTTAGGATATCTTGCAATAGCAGAAGCACATTATGGTTGAGCGTATATTTTTTGTTTGGTCTGTAGCCAAGCGCGACCCTGAACAAAACGAGCAATGACCATACTGCAAACTGTATTGCCGGTTACATTGAGCATCGTGGCTAAAGGATCAATAATGATGCTAATTGCAGCAATCATCATTAACGCTTCCGGTGGAAAACCATAAATAGTTAAAATGAGCATTTCCCCTAACATGCCACCACTGGGAATTGCCCCCATCACCGTTCCAACCAATAACGCGATAAGCAATGCGGTAAACCAGACACCTGGATCAGTAAAATTAAGATGAAAAACGCCAAATAAAAATGCGATTTTTACAATAGCACCTAACACTGTACCATCTTTGTGTAAAATACTACCCAGTGGAATGATTGTTTCATAAATATTCGGTGGTACGCCTATTTTTTTCACTGCTTGCAAATTTGCAGGAATACTGGCGGCACTACTGCACGTGGCAAGTGCTGTTAGCATGGGCAAAAGCACATTTTGCCAAAATATTTTAATGCTGTTCGTGCCACCAGCACAATAAGCATAAAAAGTATAAGCCAACATAAAATAGAGCATGCCTGCGCTATAATAAATAACTGTGGCACGAAAATAATCATGCAATAATTTTGTACCCAGATCACCAAACAATACTGCAAAATAAGCAAAGAATCCTATTGGTGCATAAAACATAATGTAATGAATGATTTTCATCGATACTTCATTACCTGACTGTAAAAACTGCGCAAAAACTTTGCTCTTTTCACCGGTAAACGCGCAAGCGAGGCCAACCAAAATCGAAAATATAATTAATGCCAACATATGCTCATGTGAAAAGAGTTGGCTAAAATCAGTAACGCTAAACGTGTTAATGATTTGGTTAACAAAATTAAGTTCTGTAGTTTTACTGGATATTGTTAATTTTATTAGTAAATTTTGTGCCGGTGAATAAAGATTAACAACAACCAGCATGAAAATAGCTGCAATCGTACTGGTTAATAAAAAGGTAACAACCATCGCTGTGATGATTTTTTGCAATTGACCCGATCCACCAATGCGTGCAATTGCTGCAGAAACACTAAAGAAAACCAACGGTACAACCGCTGTAAAAATGAGGTTTAAGAATAAATCACCCAGTGGTTTTAGACAGGCTGCTGCTGGAGCCCAAAAATAGCCCGTAAAGCCTCCAAGTATAATGCTTAAGATTAAAAGCAGAGGAAAATATTTTCCGGCATCTGCAAAGCGCAAGAAGAATTTATTCACACTTGATTCGTTGCGTTGGTGCGCGCACGCGGTAATAAATCTTGGCGTCGTAGTCCTAACTTAACAGCTAATGCGCCTGCCACATAAATAGAAGAATAAGTACCGATAACAATACCGATGATTAATGCCAGTGCAAAACCCTCAATAATTTTACCGCCAAATATAAACAGGGCTGTTACAACAACAAGGGTAGTACCCGATGTCATAATCGTTCGTGATAAAGTTTGATTGATGGAAGCATTCATAACATCGATTACTTCCGTCTTGCGTAATTTACGGAAATTTTCTCGAACGCGATCAAATACCACGATGGTATCATTCAGTGAATAACCTATTACCGCTAATACTGCTGCTAAGACGTTCAAATCAAATTCCCATTGAAAGATTGAAAATAAACCTAAAATCAACACTGGATCATGTACCAATGCAACGGCAGCACTGATTGCAAATCGATATTCAAAACGGAGGGCAATATAACCCATGGTAGCTAATAGTGCTGCGATGACGGCAAATGCACCTTTGGTAGCTAGTTCTTCACCGACTTGTGGGCCAACAAACTCTACTTGTTTTAATTGTGCATCGGGAAATACGGCTAATACTTTGTTGGTTAAAACGTTTTGGGCATTTTGATCATTGATTGCTGTAGCACCTTGCTCTTTGCTTGGTGGTAAACTAATGAGCACTTCGTTGGCAGTACCATAAGTTTGTACAACTACATCACTAAAACCTGCTGTTTGTAATTGATCACGAATTGTATTGGGGTCGACCACTTGTTTGAAGTTGAGTTGCACTTGTGTGCCGCCGGTAAAATCTAATCCCCAATTTAAGCCATTCATTAATAATGCCCCAACGGACACTAAAAATAATAAAATTGAAAAGATTGCCGCGTAGCCACGCAAGCCCATAAAATCAATATTCGTTTTCTGCTTAAAAAATTCCATATCAGTGACTCAAATTGGTTAAATGCCAATGGATAATTTCTTAACCCCTGGCCGGTTATAAACTAAGTCCGCTAATGTTCGTGTATAAGTGATCGCTGTTATCATTGAAGTTAATAAACCCAAAGATAATACAATGGCAAATCCTTTTATGGCACCAGCGCCAATGCTAAACAGTAAAAACGCTACAATAAAAGTGGTTAAGTTCGCATCGATAATCGTAACCATTGCGCGCTCAAAACCAGTTTTTATACTGCCCAAAGGAGAAATACCATTACGTAGTTCTTCACGTATGCGCTCAAATATTAATACGCTGGCATCAACAGCGATGCCAACGGTTAGCACCATAGCAGCAATACCCGGAAAAGTAAGCGTGGCACCTAACAGTGATAAGAGTGCTGTTAAAAAAATCAAATTAAGACACAGTGCAATATTGGCTAATATGCCAAATACGCGGTAATAAAACATCATAAAGAGAATGATTGCACCAACACCTACCGCCAGTGACATCATGCCACGTTGAATATTTTCAATACCTAACTTGGGACCAACCACACGTTCCTCAACAATATCAATATTGGCTGGCAACGCACCCGCGCGCAATAATAAGGCTAAATTTTGTGCGGCTTGATCATTTTCCAAACCACTGACTTGGAAATTTCGGCCAAGTGCTTCACGAATGCGTGCAACGTTGATCACGCGTTCTTGTTTTTGATGCACCTTCACTTCTTTGCCATTGACCATTTTGGTTTGTGCCTTGGTTTCAACATAAACGGTAGCTAAAAATTTACCGATACTGCTGCGCGTTACTTTATTGAAGAGTGCTTCACCGCTACCGAGTTGAATGGATACGGCTGGTGATCCATCTTCAGCATAAGTGGAACGTGCATCTGTAATCGCTTTACCATAAAGGATGACTTGCTTTTGTAATAATACGGGCCGGCCTTCATAGACATATAATTGACTGCCGAAAGGAACTTGTGCGCCAGTTGTTGCTGCCGTTGCATCATGCCCTTGATCGACCATATGGAATTCGACTGTTGCTGTACCACCTAATATTTCTTTAGCGCGCGCGGAATCTTGTATAC
>CAYSGV010000182.1:0-6053 GCA_964430685.1 uncultured Gammaproteobacteria bacterium | reverse complement strand
TCATTCGCACCGCCATGCAGTGGGCCACGTAATGTACCAATGGCCGAAGTAATTGCTGAATAAAAATCTGAACCGGTTGATGTGGTCACTCGTGCGGCAAACGTTGATGCATTAAATTCATGTTCAGCGTATAAAATTAAAGATACATTCATTGCACGCACATGTTCTGGTTTTGGTGTTTGTTGTATGAGCAATTGTAAGAAATGTTCTGCAATACTTTGTGCATTGGTTTGTGTTGATATTTTTTTATTATTTTGATGAAAATGATACCAATAACATAATGCTGATGGAAAAATAGCAAGTAAACGATTGGCAATGTAAAATTGATCGAATTTTTGACTTTCTTGTTCGATTGTTCCAAGCACTGAACAAGTACTACGCATCACATCCATTGGATGTGCGTCAGCTGGAATAAGTTCTAAAATACTGGCTAATGCAGCCGGTAGCGCACGCATCGATAATAAAGTATTTTGATACGCATTTAATTCTGTTTGTGTGGGTAATTTTCCATAAATAAGTAAATATGCTATTTCTTCGAAGCTTGCATATTCGGCTAAATCATCAATTGAATAACCGCGATAGGTTAAGCCTTTACCCATGACCCCGACAGTACAAATTGCTGATTGACCTGCAACAATACCGGCTAATCCGCCTGCTTTATTATCTGCACTCACGAATCTTCTCCTTGACTTGTTAATTCATTAAGTTTTTGTTCGTAATGATAATAATTAATTAATTGATATAATTCTTCACGTGTTTGCATTTGATCGATGAGCATGCGTTGTGAACCTTGTGCGCGCAATGTTTGGTAGGTTTGTTTCGCTGCTTGATTCATCATTCGAAAAGCAGTTAACGGATAAAGAACCATTTGCACACCATAGTCTTTTAATTCGTTTAAGGAAAATAAAGGCGAAACACCAAATTCAGTCATATTTGCCAAAATAGGCACTTTCACTTGTGTGGCAAAATGTTGGTATTGTTGCAAACTTGTGACGGCTTCAGCAAATATCATATCCGCGCCTGCTGCAACGTATTGCAGCATACGCTCAGTGGTTGCTTCAATACCCTCACCTGCTAAGGCATCACTACGTGCCATGATGACAAATGAATCATCACTGCGTGCATCAACAGCAGCTTTAATGCGATCAACCATGCTTGCGGCTGAAACCAATTGTTTGCCAGGACGATGACCACAACGTTTTGCTTCAACTTGATCTTCCAAATGCAAACCTGCTGCACCCGCTTTCTCAAGTAATGCTACGGTACGTTGAATATTGAGTGCATTGCCAAAGCCTGTATCTGCATCCACTAATACCGGCAATGAAGTGAGATCGGTAATACGACGAACTTCTTCACAAAGCTCTGTGACAGTGGTCATACCCAAATCGGGCAAACCGAAAGCAGCATTGGCCACCCCAGCGCCAGAAATATATAACGCTCGAAATCCAGCTGATTGAGCTAACATTGCACACATTGCATTAATGACACCAACGATCTGCAGCGGACGTTCAATGAGTACTGCTTGACGTAATTGCTGGCCGGGTGCCTGGGACTTCATTTATTTTAATGCCTTCTCATACGCTGGCTCACAGTGAGATTCTTTAATGGCCGTTATGCTCAATATCATGGCGGTAAGATAGCATATCGGCACCGATATTAATGCGAGGCGATAATTGTCAGCCGTATAAACAGGAATGCCATCGACAATACGACCGTCCCAAACATAACGTAAGATAAAGCCCGTTAACGGTTGCATAATCATACCACCGGCAACCACAGCAAGATTATTAAATCCTACCGATGTACCAATAAATTCAGGTGGATTAAGATCTTTCACCAATGCAAAGACCAGTGTTTGGCCACCAGCCGCAAATCCAAAGAAAAATAGCGCGATTGCTAATATGTAGATGGGTAAATGAACAAATAAAACCAGCAATGCTGAGATAACCCCAAGTGTTGCAAAAATGGTTAAGGGTAAACAGCGACGACGGATCTTGTCTGACCACCATCCGCCTAAAGGGCTACCAAAACCAATACCTATCCAAATCACAGCAATTAAAGCCGCGGTGGTATTGTCATCAAAGCCATAGGTTGACATCAAATAAGGGTTACCCCACAACGAGGCAAAGGCAAGTATGGGCGCCCACACAGCAAAGCCATAGGTGGCAATCAGCCATGTTTGCCAATTACCCAATACTACTTTCAGCCTTTGTAATTCATTAACCTTGTTTTGACTCTGACTGACTTGGTTGTACTGCGAACCTTTTGGCGCATCACGGACAACGAGCCAAATAATAATCGCTAAGCCAATACCGATATAGCCTGTTACTTCTATGGTTTGGCGCCAGCCGTACATTTGTACAGGTGGCGAAAGGGCGATTTCACCGGTAACCGCACCAACCGAGCTCATTGCTTGGGCAATGCCTAGTAACCAAGCAAATGCATGCGGTGGGAACCAACGGGCAATGAGCATGGCCACACCGACGAAAGCAAAGGCAGAACCAATACCCATCAAAAAGCGACCTAAAGCAGCCTGCCAAATGGTTTCCGCGGTACCAAAAAATATGGCGCCGCCGGCACAAACCAGTACCATCACGGTAATTAAAATACGAGGACCAAAGCGATCATAAAGCAGCCCTGCCGGTAATTGCATGGGTGTATAAGCATAGTAATAAGCGGACGAAATGATACCTAAACCAGCGGCGTCGACAAATAAATCTCGCATCAACTGCTCAGTCATCACGCCCACAGAAACTTGAATAGCAAACTCATAAAGGTAAAACATTGCACCTAACAAGCAAATAACGCTTGCGATGATAATACTTGGACTAGTTGCCTCGGCATTCACCGTGGCTGACTGAGTTTGATAGTTCAAGTGACACCTCGTTATTTATTTGTTAACTATCGATGCCTGTAATGGTCATTTTATGCTTGTCCATAAAACGATGCTTACAGCTCACCCTAAATGGATTGCGCTTTTTACCATAAATAAGGGAAACATCACAATAGCTTATAGAGTTAGGTCTTTTAAGTAAATGGGTAAAAATACGCAGATTTTAAAAATTATCTATTAAATACAATTGGTTATGTAATAGGCTTGGGGCATTAGGGTTCTGTTTTACGCTTTTTAAAATGCTCTGAGACCATTTTCAGATAATCGTTGGCGGCCTGTTGTTCGGCACGGCGGCGGCTGGTGCCTGTACCCGAAGCAATCAAAGGTACATTCGTTACTTGGCAAGAAACAGTGAAAATTTGCTCGTGCATGGCACCTTGTAAACCAACAACCGTATACGTTGGCAAGGGTAACCGGCGAGCTTGCAAATATTCTTGTAGCATTGTTTTTGCATCTTTGGCTTGTACTTTTTGTTGCGTAATTTCTAATAATCGTGATTCATACCAATTCAACACTAAGCTTTGGCATACCGCAAAACCACCATCCAAATAAATCGCGCCAATAATTGCTTCTAGTGCATCTGCTAAAATGGATTGTCGCCAAGCACCGCCACTTTTAAGTTCCCCTAAACCCAAACGTAAATAATGTCCGAGTTCGAATTCTTGCGCGAGTGCCGCCAAGGTTTCACCCTTAACTAAATTTGCACGCAAACGACTGAGCTCACCTTCTTGTGCTTTAGGGCAATTATCAAATAATTTAGAAGCAATGATAAAATTCAGCACAGAATCGCCAAGAAATTCTAGACGCTCATTACTTCTACCGGTGGCACTGCGATGACTTAATGCAGCAATCAATAGATTTTCATCTTTAAATTGATAACCAATTTTTTTTGTTAATGAAGCCAAAGAGTGCGTCACTATGATTTTACCTAAAAATGATTGTTAAAATTAATTTAATTTGCACCACTATGGGCTTATTCAGAGCGTGTTCATGTCACACTTAGTCCGCGCTACGAAAGAACATAGTTCAACAAACACTCTCCTTATCCATAGCAACAATTTCCTTTAATGTATTGCTTTACCGATGCGATCCCAGCGTATAGACCATTGCTCGCTGTTAACGCTCATCCAGATAAAAAGTGCTTTGCCGACTAAATTTGCATCCGGCACATAACCCCAGCCACGGCTGTCATTACTTTCATCACGATTATCACCCATAACAAAATAATGGCCTGCGGGTACAACCACATCGTAAAAATTATCATCCGGTACATCATCGCGTAGATAAATTTTATGTTTAACGCCAAATAAATTTTCTTCTTTTAATTCACGCCCACGCGCTTGTGGGTCGTTGGAAGGTATTGCAACTTGATCAGCGGTTTTACCATTAATTGAAAGTACTTTATTTGTATAACTGATATGATCACCGGGCAAACCGATCACTCGTTTAATAAAATTAACACTGGGATCATTGGGGTAACGAAAAACCATGATATCACCGCGTTTGGGTGAAGATACGTGCGCAATTTCTGTACCGAAAACGGGTAAACGTAAACCATAATCATATTTATTCACTAATATGAAATCACCAATGAGTAAGGTGGGTTCTAATGAGCCCGTAGGGATTCGAAAAGGCTCGACTAAAAATGAGCGCAACAATAAGACAATGAGTAAAACAGGAAAAAATGACTTAGCATATTCAACCAATTTGGTCATTACTGTTCCATAGTATTGGACTTCTGGTAATGGCTCGGCAACTGAAGTTGGTTGTTGTGGAGCTGTTGCAACATCAAGCATCTTTGCCCGTTTGCCGAAACGACGATAATAATAATCATAAGCAACAAATAATCCACTGACTAAAACCAGCAGACTCAAAATAAGTTCAAAATTAAATATCATGATTTCTTTTCAACCTTTAACACAGATAAAAATGCATCTTGTGGAATTTCCACCTTACCAAATTGCTTCATCCGTTTTTTACCGGCTTTTTGCTTTTCAAGCAACTTCTTTTTTCGCGTAATATCGCCACCATAACATTTTGCCGTCACATTTTTGCGCAAGGCTTTTACCGTGGAACGCGCAATAATCTGGCCACCCAGTGCCGCTTGAATCGCAACATCAAACATTTGCCGTGGAATTAGCTCTTGCAAACGTTCAGTCATTGCTCTGCCACGATATTGCGCCTGTTCCCGATGGACAATTTGTGACAATGCATCGACCCGATCACCATTGATCAATATATCTAATTTGATTAGTGGCGCCACTTGGTAACGTACAAAATGATAATCTAATGAAGCATAGCCGCGGCTAACTGATTTGAGTCGATCAAAAAAATCCAGTACAACTTCACTCATGGGCAATTCATAATGAATCGCCACCTGCCTGGCAACATAGAGCATTTTTGTTTGCACACCGCGTCGTTCCGTACACAACTTAATGACATCACCTACATAAGTTTGTGGTACTAAAATTTGCGCCGCCACAATCGGTTCACGAATTTCACGAATTGAAGCCGGCGGTGGCAACTTTGAGGGATTATGAATTTCTATGATTTCACCTTGCGTGGTGACCACTTGATAAACCACCGTGGGTGCAGTGGTAATTAAATCCAAGTTGTATTCGCGCTCTAAACGTTCTTGCACAATTTCCATGTGCAACAAACCTAAAAAGCCACAACGAAAACCAAAACCCAAAGCATCTGAAGATTCCGGCTCATATTGCAACGAGGCATCATTAAGGCTGAGTTTGGCTAATGATTCGCGGAACAGCTCATACGCTTCGCTGTTTATAGGAAATAATCCGGCATACACTTGTGAATGCACTTTTTGAAAACCGGGCAATGGTGATGCAGCACCATGATGCGCAGTCGTAATGGTATCACCTACGGGCGCACCATGAATTTCTTTGATATTGGCAATCACGTAGCCGACTTCACCTGCGCGTAATTGTTGTGTATCCACTTTTTTTGGAGTAAACACGCCAATGCGATCAGCCGTATACGTTTTCCCCGTTGACATCATCATAATTTTTTCACGGGAATTTAATGTGCCCTGTTTAACCCGCACCAGCGACACCACACCTAAATAGGCATCAAACCAGGAATCAATAATTAATGCTTGTAGGGGCGCATCCGGGTCGCCTTTGGGCTCAGGAATGCGGCT
>CAYSGV010000181.1:0-6062 GCA_964430685.1 uncultured Gammaproteobacteria bacterium | reverse complement strand
AGCACCGCGAGAATAATCACCCGTGACAATATTAATGCCCTGCCCCATTAATTCCGTAACCAGTAAACCTTTGTGCATTTTTTTTAATAGAGCTGCTAAATCAAGATCAGATGTATTGACATGAATATTATGTAAACCACCAGCATTACCAGTTGTTTGCATACCTAATTTTCGCGCTGAATAACTACTTAAAATGTAATTTTGCAATACACCTTCTTTTAACCAAATTCTGTCACTGGTTTTAACACCTTCACCATCAAAAGGCGAACTAGCTAATTCTTGTTGCAGATGCGGAAATTCAAGAATATTAATATGACTTGCAGCGACCTGTTTACCTAATTGATCATGTAAAAATGAAGTTTTGCGATATTGATTGGTCCCACGAATAGCTGAGAATAAACAGGAAAATAATCCAGGTGCAATCTCATGATGAAAAATAACAGGTGCAGTTTGTGTTGCTATTTTTCGCGCACCTAATCGCGCTACAGTATTAGTCGCAGCTTTGCTACCCACTTGTTTGGCATCATTAAGGTGCTGTGCCAAACGGTGCAATGTGTAATCATAATCACGTTCCATATCTTGTCCGTCACTTGCTATGACACTGCAGGACAAGCTGTGTTTCGATGTCCAATAACTTCCTTGAAAACCATGACTATTACCATATACATAATAACCAGAATATGTGCTCAATGTGGCACCATCAGAATTATTAATGCGTTTATCATAATCAAATGCTGCTTGTTCACAGGTTTTCGTAATATGAATCGCTTCATCAATCGTTAAATTCCAAGGATGATAAAGATCGAGTTGTGGGTATTCAAACGCCATGAGCTCTTTGTCAGCCAAACCTGAATAAGGATCAGCTTGTGTATATTTTGCGATATGACAAGCAAAAGAGAGTGCATCCGCCAAAGCATTTTCACTTAAATCACAGATATTCACATGGCCTTTGGATTGACCAAAATAAACAGTCAAACTCAAACTGACGTCACGTGTATGTGATATATTTTCTACTTCATGCATGCGCGCAGTTAATTCAAATCCCGAATCAATATGCGCTGAGGCTTCAGCGGCTGTTGCGCCTTGAGCAGAAGCTTTTTCAATTAAATGTGCAACGGCTTTATTTAATCGGTCAGCATCCATTTGACTTGGTGAATTACTAATTAAAGTTGGTTCATTTATTTCAGCAATTAATTTGGTATCTTTATCTGATATATTAACAGTCATAGGTAAATTTCCATTATTTAATTCTAATCACTTTTCGAAGCCATTTATGCATTGGTTCCACCAACAGTAAGTGAATCAACTTTTAATGTTGGTTGTCCCACGCCTACGGGTACTGATTGACCATCTTTACCACATACGCCTACACCGGTATCTAATTCGAGATTATTACCTATCATTGAGACACGCGTTAATACTTCTGGACCATGGCCAATAAGCGTTGCACCTTTAATAGGAGTTGTTACCCGTCCATTTTCAATTAAATAAGCTTCACTAGCAGAAAAAACAAATTTTCCGGATGTGATATCTACTTGACCACCACCGAAATTAACCGCATAAATGCCTTTATCAACTGAGGCGATGATTTCTTCAGCAGTGTAATTTCCAGCCAACATATAAGTATTGGTCATACGCGGTAGCGGAATATGTGCATAAGATTGGCGACGGCCATTGCCTGTTGGTTGCATGCCCATCAAGCGGGCATTCAGTTTATCTTGCATGTAGCCACGTAAAATTCCATCTTCGATCAATGTGGTACATTGTGATGGCACACCTTCATCATCAACGGTAAGTGAACCACGACGATTAGCTAAGGTACCATCATCTACTACTGTACAGCCTTTAACAGCAACTCGTTCACCGATACGGCCACTAAATGCTGATGTTCCTTTACGATTAAAATCACCTTCTAAACCATGACCAATTGCTTCATGCAACAATATTCCCGGCCAACCCGCTGCTAAAACAACTGGCATCACACCAGCAGGTGCAGGTATTGCTTCAAGATTAAGTAATGCTTGACGAACTGCTTCTTTTGCAAAATCAAAAACCATTTCTTGTTTGTTTGCAAAAAATATGGAGTAACTCTGTCGACCACCGCCACCGGCAGTGCCTGTTTCACGTCGACCTTGGCTTTCCACGATAACAGATACATTAAAACGAATCATTGGACGAATATCTGCAGCAATATGACCATCACTACAGACAATATGGATCACTTCGTAGCTACCACTTAATGAGGCTACTACTTGGTTTACACGCGGATCTATCGCGCGCGCAACACGATCCACTTCTTGCAACAATTTTATTTTTTCTGCCTCAGAAAATTCATGCAATGGATTATTATCTTGATAAAGCGGAACTGGAACTACGGTTTGATAATTTGGAATTTGCACCTTATTTTGACCATGGTGGGCAATAGATTTTGCTGCTTTAGCTGCTTCAACCACTGTAGATAAATAAATATCATCGGAATAAGCAAATCCTGTTTTATCACCAGTTAACGCTCGTACACCGACGCCGCGTTCAACATTATATATTCCTTCTTTGACCAGACTGTCTTCCAATAACCAACTTTCTGAAACAACAGATTGAAAATAAAGATCAGCACTGTCGATCGCGCCACTGTGCATCATTTGACTAATTATTTTTTGCAGGTGCTGTTGTGATAAACCTGCTGGCGCTAATAAGATTTCTTCAGCTTTTTTAATTGCATCTAACATTTAATTCCTACAAATATTATTGACTTTCGACGTGTTGACAATTTGTTTCTTTAACTTTTAATGCACAAAATAATGAAATTACTAAGCAAATGGGTAGTACGAATAACGCATTTTGAAAAGCTGTAGCGGTATAAACGGGTATACCATTCTGCATTAATCCATCCCATTGCATATCAAGTAATTTACCAATTAATGGATGAAATAAGGCGCCTATAATAATAGATGCCATATTAGCAAATGCTAATGATATACCTGTAATTACTCGGGAATTAATTTCGCCTGCAACTGCGTAAGCAACTCCCAGACCAGCATTACAGATCCCATAAAGAAACAATAGAAAAAAAGTAACATGAATATTGGATGATGGTAGGTAAATAATAGCTGCCAACAAGGCTAAACTTAGAATACTCGAACCAATCATGATGGGGCGACGTTTACCAATATAATCTGATAGCCAACCGGCGATGGGTCCACCAATTCCCCAGCCAATAAATACCAAGGTAATACCTACTGCTGCGGTGGGTAATGAAACTGAGTAAGCATGATGCAAATAAGATGCGCCCCATAGTTCTCCTAAAGCCGCTGTTGGCGCGTATAAGAAACCTGCATAAGCGGCATTAACCCAACTCTGTGGATTTTTGATTACCCGCATAAAACCATCCATTAATGGCACTTTACGATTTTGGGTAGCGGTAGGGTTTGATACGCCATTCGATGCATGTTTGGGAAAATCACGCACTAATAAATAAATGAATACCATCAGTATCAAAAAAAGAATACCAATCAGCAACATTGTTTGTCGCCAACCAATTTGTTCAACCACTTCTGCTAAGGGTGCTTCACCAACTGCAGCACCCAGCATACCTAATGCTTGTGTTGTACCCGCAATGAGGCCAAATTGACGTGGCTCAAACCAAACCGACGCAAGTTTGAGTGCACCGACAAAAGCAAAAGCAGAGGCAAAACCCAATAAAAATCGCGCACAACTGGCCAAATATATGTTTTGTGTAAATGAAAACCATATACAAGCGGCTGAACAGATTAAGGTAGCCATGACTAACAACCGACGAGTTCCATAGCGGTCCACTAAAATGCCAACGGGCAGCTGCATCATGACATAGGGATAATAAAAGAATGAAGATAGACCACCCAATGCGAACGCTGTTACTTGAAATGTTCGCATTAGATCATCAGCCATGACTGAAGGTGCTACACGCGCAAAATAATCGACAAAGAAAAAAGTTGCTGCTAAACCCCAGACCACACAGGCAGAACGTATACGTGTATTTGCTAAAGAATGATTGCTTATTTGATCCATTGATTTTTCCATTAAGTACTTTTCCTGCAATTGGGCGTACCATTACCTGAAACCTTAGATTCGGCACTATACAGTAATCTTAGGAGACTGGGTAGAGCGAGGAAAATCCTGGAAAGACCCTCAGAAACCCTCACCCTTGCTCTCTTTCCCGCCAAGATCAGGAGAGGGGGTTTGAATACACATTCTCCTAATCTTCAAAGCCCTTCCTTATAACACCTAAGCTACCTCATAGGCGGCCACGGCGCATGCTCCTTTGTCAGCGCTAAGAAGAGCCAACTACCACTTAACCCCACCTCCCAATTAGCCATAGTCTTAAAAATTTGATATTCTGATACTCTATTTTTATTTGGGTAATAATCGCGTGGAAAAAAATCGAATACGTATAGCATTACAACGTTCAGGACGTTTAAGTGAACCCTCTCTTGATTTAATGCGTCGCTGCGGCATCAAATTCTCAGTCAGCAAAGACAAGTTACTTTGTCACGGCGAAAATATTGCTGCCGATCTATTACTGATACGCGATGATGATATTCCGAACATGGTTGCCGATGGGATCTGTGATTTTGGTATTGTGGGTACCAATGTCCTACAAGAAAAAATGTTACAACGTGCTGAACTTGGACAAAATAATTTATGTACCACTTTAATTAGCCTAGACTTTGGTAACTGCCGATTGGCGCTTGCAGTACCGGCCCAAAACCCTGAGCTTAGCGTTGCCGATTTACAAGGTAAAAATATCGCTACCTCTTATCCGCATTTATTAGCCGATTATTTACAACAACAAAATATTGATGCTTGTATTCATGTTTTAACCGGATCAGTTGAAATTGCACCACGATTAAAACTGAGTGATGCGATATGTGATTTAGTATCAACCGGTAGCACCTTAGCTGCGAATGGGTTACGTGAAATTGAAACCGTTTTTGTAAGTCAAGCCGTTATGATCCAAACCAATCATCCCCTATCTGATGAAAAATTGAAAATTGCAGAAACATTGCTGAGACGAATTCGTGGTGTGTTACAGGTAAATGAAAGCAAATATATCATGATGCATGCCCCTAAATCTGCAGTTGGTGCAATCACTAAATTATTGCCCGGTGTAGAGCATCCCAGTATTGTTCCTTTAGACGGTGAAGCTGATCGGGTCGCAATCCATGCAGTTTGTCGTGAAAGTGTTTTTTGGGAAACTATGGAAGCTTTGAAAGCTTATGGCGCAAGCGCGATATTAGTCTTACCTGTTGAAAAAATGCTCATGTAACCGAATGGATGTAAGTGACAAGCTATGGAATTAGTACCCATTATTCATTATGATCAATTAAGCGAAGCACAACAAACTGAAATTCTTCGTCGTCCTACACAACATAATCATAAAATTACCGAACAAGTACAACAGATTATTGATACTGTGCGCACTCAAGGTGATGAAAGCCTATATACGTTTACAAAAAAATTTGATCGAGCAGATCTAAAACAATTCTTGGTTTCAACATTAGAAGTTACTGATGCAATCAATAATGTCTCTGCACATATACAAACGGCAATAAAAATTGCGGCACAAAATATTCGTGCCTTTCATGAACCACAGAAACCCAAAACCATTCGCGTTTCACCAATGGCTGGCATCTATTGTGAAAAGCAGCCACGCCCTATTCAAAAAGTTGGTCTTTATATACCAGCAGGCAGTGCGCCGCTGATCTCAACGGTATTAATGCTTGGTATTCCCAGTCAAATTGCTGGTAACCCGCTACGGGTCATGGTAACCCCACCAAACAATGACGGTAGTATTCATCCAGCGATCATCTACGCGGCAAAAATATGTGGTATTGAACAGATATATAAAATTGGTGGTGCCCAAGCGGTTGCCGCCCTTGCTTACGGTACTGAAAGCATTCCCAAAGTAAATAAAATATTTGGTCCAGGTAATGCCTGGGTCACCCAAGCAAAAATGTTGGTAGCACAAGATCCAGATGGCGCTGCGATCGACTTACCGGCGGGACCTTCGGAAGTAATGATCATTG
>CAYSGV010000180.1:0-6094 GCA_964430685.1 uncultured Gammaproteobacteria bacterium | reverse complement strand
CATTTTGAAAATTGTGTTGTCGCCAAGCTTCATAAACGACTATAGCTACTGCATTTGCTAAATTTAAACTGCGGCTATGTGGTTGCATGGGTATACGTAAACGCTGTTCATTAGGAATAGAATCGAGTAAGGCAGGTGGTAATCCAGCGGTTTCTTTGCCAAATAGAAATACATCATTTGGTTTAAATTCACATTGATGTACAGTCTGCGTGCCTTTGGTGGTAATGGCAAATAAACGTTTTGGATTAAAAGCTTGTATAAATGCAGGATAATTTGCATGTCTTTGAATATCGACGAATTCATGATAATCGAGGCCGGCACGTTTCACTCGTTTATCATCCCAAGTAAATCCGAAGGGCTCTATCAAGTGTAGTTGCATGCCCGTATTCGCGCATAGACGAATAATGTTCCCTGTATTTTGGGGAATATCCGGTTCAAATAATACAACATGAAATAAATGGCTCATTGGTTTTTAAATGATTAATTGAAAAATGGGATTATACATACAAAAAGGGTTTAAGGCATTTGATTTGTGTTATGGCTTCTCTGACTCCGTCCTCCTGCGCTTTATTTGCACAAATCAAATGCCTTAAACCCTTTTTGATGCCGCAGGTGAACTAATTTTTCAGCACAGCGACTGTTAGAGGGAACATTCTTTAATGAGGAGGTTCTATAGTGTATGAATCAGTTTGGGTTTGGCGGTCAATGCGATATAATGGCTGCACTTAAAAACAAAATGAGATTTACATGAGTTGGTTTACTAAGTTAATTCCATCAATCCGTACGGATACCCAAAAAAAAGAGGTTCCTGAAGGCTTATGGAGCAAATGTGATGCCTGTGATGCCGTGCTCTATCGGGCTGAATTAGAGCGTAACTTATTTGTTTGTCCGAAGTGTGATTTTCACCTTCGATTAAAGGCGCGCCTACGTTTACAACGCTTCCTCGACCCAGGGGAACATATTGAAATTGCTGCTGAAATTGGTCCTGAAGACCGTTTGAAATTTAAAGATACCAAAAAATACAAGGATCGTATTTCTGCCGCACAAAAATCAACTGGTGAAATAGATGCTTTAGTGGTGTTACAAGGCTTACTTTATGCTCAACCGGTTATCGCATGTGCTTTCGAATTTGAATTTCTTGGTGGTTCAATGGGTGCTGCTGTAGGAGAGCGTTTTGTAGCGGGTGTGCAAGCCGCCTTACAGGCACAAATTCCTTTTATTTGTTTTGCTGCCAGTGGTGGCGCACGAATGCAAGAAGCCTTATTTTCCTTAATGCAAATGGCTAAAACCAGTGCCGCATTGGCTAAGTTGTGTGAGCAAAAAATTCCCTTTATTTCAGTATTAACCGATCCAACAATGGGCGGCGTATCGGCAAGCTTAGCTACTTTAGGTGATATTATTATTGCAGAACCCAAGGCGCTCATTGGTTTTGCTGGTCCCCGAGTGATTGAACAAACGGTACGGGCGACATTGCCCGAAGGCTTTCAGCGTGCTGAGTTCCTATTAGAACATGGTGCAATTGATATGATTGTCGATCGCCGGCAAATGCGTAGCCAAATCGCTGCTCTATTGGCAATGTTAACGCACCAACCAACACCATTATCAACCGATGATAAACAGTGAACAACCAGCCACACTGACTGGTTGGCTTAACTATTTGGAACAATTGCATCCCACGGAAATTGATTTGGGCCTTGATCGCATTAATCGTGTGCTTGCTTCACTATCTTGGCAACCATTTCAATGCCCAGTGATTACGGTCTCTGGAACCAATGGTAAAGGATCCGTCGTTGCACTTTTAAGCGCAGTATACCAAGCAGCGGGTTATCAAGTCGGCTGCTATACTTCACCGCATTTATTTCACTATAACGAGAGAATTTGTATCAATGATCAACCGATTAGTGATGATGCATTGATTGATTATTTTCAATGTATTGAAGCAGCAAGAAAGGACGTTTCATTAACTTATTTTGAGTTTGGTACAATTGCTGCATTATTGCACTTTAAGGCGCAATCTGTTGATTTGGTGATCTTGGAAGTAGGATTGGGTGGTCGTTTAGATGCGGTGAATTGTATTGATGCTGATTTGGCGATTATTAGTAGCATCGATTTAGATCATATGAATTATTTAGGTACGACAAGAGAAGAAATAGCAATTGAAAAAGCTGGGATTTTTCGCTCTGCGAAACCTGCAATATGCGGTGATCCAGAACCGCCAACAAAGCTTATAGATTACGCGCAATCAATGAATGTACCGCTCTATATTCGTGGTCGTGATTTCCATGAACAACAAGAAGGCGATTATTGGCATTGGCAGATGGAAAAACCAATATTTGATCAACAACGAAACTTGAATATGCCGCAACTTAGCGTAGACAATGCCACAACTGCATTAATGGCGATTCAACTTTTACAAAAGCAATTATCAGTCAATCGGCAGGCCATACAAACCGGTATCAAAAATGCCAAATTATTCGCACGCCAACAACGTGTCATTATTGATGAAATTGATTATTGGTTTGATGTGGGCCACAATCCTCAGGCGCTCGCGTATTTAACGAAACGTCTCCAAGCTGAATATCATTGCAACGCAAATACAAAACAAACTAATATTCACTTAGTTGTTGGTATGATGGCTGATAAAGATATCTTCAGTTCGTTGAAGGCCCTATTACCAATCGTGACGTACTGGTATTTAGTGTCATTGCCTGCACCTCGTGGTGCAACAAGCGCAATGTTGCATAATGTATTGAGTAAATTAGGAGTTTCACAAAACATTGTCGAATGTAATAGTGCTCAAGAAGGTTACAACTTAGCTATTGCACATGTACAACGTGGTGAGGTATTGGTAGTCTGTGGGTCATTTGCCACAGTAGGCCCAATATTAGAAAAATGGGAAGCGCATAATTCATGATGACATCAAAGCAAAAACACATGTTAGTTATAGTAGCTGTTGTTTGTGCACTACTTATCTTATTTGTCCCTTTTTTCTCACAAGGCATTGAAAGTGAGGCTTACCTTTGGTGGACTTCTCGTATTAGTCGACCGGATGCTTTTCCACGTGAACCACAAATGTCTGCTGCCGCCTTACCCAAGGTTCCAAAAGAGTTACCCTTTCAAATTAAAGTTTGGGTCGTAAAAATTTCTGATATTAAAAACATTAGCGAACAAGAAGCAATTGTGAAAGAATTACAACAACAGGGAATTCCTGCTTATTTATCATTTACCAATCAAGCAGCGTCAAAAGAAGTAATTTATATTGGTCCTGAAGTGGATCATGATGCAGCCAAAGCAATCCATGATAAATTACCACCACAATTAAAATCACATGCGACGATTGAAGAATTTAGACCTGAAAATCCTATTGATCCTAGCCCAAAAGAGTAAAATATGAATTGGACTGATTTTGCTATCATTGGAATCATTTTACTATCTACACTATTTAGCTTATACCGTGGGTTCATTCGGGAAGCATTTTCGTTAGTTATCTGGATTTTTTCTTTTTGGTTGGCCATCCATTTCGCTGGTAATTTTGCACCTATGTTTGCAAAATATATCGCTACACCTTCATTTCGATACGCAGCAGCATTTATTATTTTATTAATCGCCAGTCTTATTATTGGCTCATTATGTAGTTTTTTATTACAGCAACTCGTGCGCACAACTGGTTTAACCAGCATGGACCGATTATTGGGCATATTTTTTGGAGTCATAAGAGGCGTATTAATTATTGCATTAATTTTATTTATATTAAGCTTTACACCTGTAGTTCATGATCCTTGGTGGCAGCATTCACAACTGATTCCATATTTCGAAAACTTGATTGCTTGGCTTAAGACAATGGTTGCAAATTATAAGTAGAGTAAGTGGTAAAGGCTTAAGTTGAGTTACCTTTTTGCAATGGCTAGTCGCCCTGAAGGGTTCCTGCGCTTTATTTGCGTAAAGATAAACTCAACTGAATCCTCTCTGGATGGGTGGGGGACATAGGTTCTTCATAGCGCGGATTTAGTAGCCTTTTGGCGGTCTCGTAACCAAAGAGTACGCGGCAGGTAATGTCCGCGAATTCGGGTGGGCTGGCAGAAGTTCTTCGTAAGCCACTTCCATGTCATGCAGTGCTAAGGCTGCATGATGATAGCGAAAGGAAATTATATATCTGACGGCCGCAGACACGAGGATCCAGAATTAATCTTTCTTACGCAGAGGATAGGCAGGTGCAAAAGCTTGAAATAGTGAAGTTTTATGAAAGAAAATCAGTTACAATAAAAATATGCGGATGAATTTTCAATGGGGCAATAAACTATGTGTGGAATTGTTGGTGTTGTAGGCAAGTCGCCAGTCAACCAGTTATTATTTGATGCATTAACTGTATTACAGCATCGTGGACAAGATGCTGCTGGAATAATGACTTGTGATGAAGATCAGCTGTATTTACGTAAGTCAAACGGGTTGGTCCGCGATGTATTTCACATGCGCCATATGCTCCGTTTACGCGGCAATATGGGCATTGGACACGTTCGCTATCCGACTGCTGGTTGTGACAGCAGTGCAGAAGCCCAACCATTTTATGTCAATTCTCCATACGGTATTAGCTTGGCGCACAATGGAAATCTAATCAATTCTGGAAAGTTAGCTCAAGAACTCTATCGTACAGATAAGCGCCACTTAAATACCCATTCAGATTCCGAAGTTTTGCTCAATGTATTTGCCCACGAATTACAACGGGTCGCAGCAGAAAAACTTAGCCCCGCACAAATTTTTACCGCAATCAAAGCATTATTTCAACGCTGCAGCGGCGCTTATGCAGTCGTGACATTAATTACTGGTTATGGAATGGTAGCTTTTCGCGATCCACACGGTATACGTCCACTTATCTATGGTAAAAAACAAACGCCAGATGGTGACGAATATATGATTGCATCGGAAAGTGTGGCCTTGTCTTCTTTGGGTTACCAAGTTGTGGCTAATGTTGCGCCCGGTGAAGCGATTGTTATTACCAAAGAAGGCGAGCTTTATTCACAACAATGCTCACATAATCCGCAATTAAACCCATGTATCTTTGAATTTGTCTATTTAGCACGACCTGACTCGGTGATCGACGACATTTCCGTATATAAGTTCCGCCTGCGTTTAGGTGATAAACTTGCTGAAAAACTGCTGCGTGAACACCCCAATAACGATATTGACGTGGTTATACCAATACCCGATACGAGTCGAACGGCAGCGCACTCGCTTGCCCAACAACTTGGGGTCAAATACCGTGAAGGCTTTGTTAAAAACCGATATATTGGCAGAACATTTATCATGCCCGGTCAAAAAGAAAGGCGTAAATCCGTCCGGCAAAAGTTAAACACGATTGACTTAGAATTCACGGGTAAAAATGTTTTACTCGTTGATGACTCAATAGTACGAGGTACGACTGCACGCGAAATCGTACAAATGGCACGTGCCGCTGGCGCGAAAAAAGTTTATTTTGCTTCTGCTGCTCCAGAAATTTGTTATCCCAATGTCTATGGAATTGATATTCCAGCTGTAGCAGAACTGATTGCCCATAATCGTTCGCTTGCTGAAATTGCAGCATATATCGGTGCTGATTGGGTTCTATTCCAGGACTTAGCAGCTCTGGGTGAAGCAGCACGTGAAGGCAACCCTAACATATCTCGCTTTGAAGATTCTGTTTTCAGTGGTGATTATATTACTGGCGATGTGGAAACCACTTATCTTGAGCAAATTGCCCAACTCAGAAATGATTTGGCCAAACAAAAGCGCACCGTATCTTCCTATGAAACAGAAATAGATCGTAGTGAACTCATTGATTTATATGACGAAGAGTAGAATTGTTCGTTTTGTATATACCCCAACTCCAATCCGCGGACACATTGCCTGACGGCTCTTTAGTCCGTGCTACGAGCGCTCACAACCACTTCACACAGAACGGTTTAGGGTATTTATTCTTGCAACAAATAAAGCGCAAGAGGCCATCAGGCCACGAGCCATTGCTACAAGAATAAATCTTCTAAACCGCTACCACCTAACTCTAATTAATAAAATTTTATATTTTTTAGGTATTTTGGTAAGGATTTGCTACATTTAATGG
>CAYSGV010000179.1:0-6115 GCA_964430685.1 uncultured Gammaproteobacteria bacterium | reverse complement strand
ACAGATTTATAAACCAATGCAGCTTGTGTCACTTGATTAATAAAATCCTTGACACCTACAATCACCGGAATAATTTGCCGCAATTCTAAATTATTTGCATTATCATATAGAGATTTGATTTGGCGCATAATGCCCGGTAGACCATAAAGTATTTGTGAGACATTCCAAGCAAGTCCAATTGCCGCACCAGCTTGGGGCACAAGTATTTTTAATCCTTGAATTAAAATTGAGATACTTGTTTTGACTTGTGTAGGACTTAACATACTTTTGCTTAAGTTAACAAAGTCAAATTTTTTAATTTGATTTAAAACAGTAAATAAATAAGTGGGGTTAGGAATATTCACGCCATAGTCTAAGCTTAGAATTCTATTTTTTGAAGTATTGTATGCCGTACATAAACCTGCATTCACTTCTAATAGGGAGGCTATCGAAAGTGAAGTTTCTGCAGTAACTCGTGCAAGTAAATTCACGAAAGCCCCTGCAACAATATTTACTTGTTTTCCACTGATAGAAGCACCTACACCTTTGCCAAGGCTAGCTAAGGAAGTATATTCTGTAATACCATTTACAAAATATTGATTGATAGAAATATCCACTGCACCTTCAGCAGCTATTATCCCTGAATGCCATGCACTATCACCTTCAATACGCACATTGCCATTACTTTCAAGTTTTGCTGAAGCGTAGATGCTGATTTGCTTTTCAAATAAGGTGATTAAATCTACTGCTGCCTTCAATCTGCCGTAAATTAATCCCTCAGGTGCTTGTAAAATTAATTTATCTCCCGCAGACAAAAAAGCATCATTCATTACGTGAATTTTATGACTAGCATGAGCAAGTAGGGTTTTTGCGGTAGTGAGTTTGCCTTGCAGCATCATTGACTTTGCCACTAAATTCACCGCATCATCACATTCTATTTCCGAAGTGGCTTCGAAATATAGACCATCTTCAGAATTAAATACAGCTTGCCCACCTATTTTCAAACCACTTTGTACATGAACCAGCTTGGCATCTATTTGACTGGTATCTTTAACAACAACTTGGCTACATTCTTTAGTAATGAAACGATCAGCTTTTACATGCAGTTGCTGAAGATTAAAATTATCAGTATCAACGATTACTTGCCCAGCTTCAATTTGCGCTAGACCATCTACTTTCGTTTCTGAACCTTCACAAAATTTAACATCCTCACGGAATTGAAACTTTACAGCATTGGTAACTTCAAGGTTACCCTTATGTATAAAACGCTTACCGCATGCTTGTAACTGTTCACAAGCAATTTTACTCTCTGCGGCTAAAACAAATGCATCTTGAACATTGATATCTACTGTCTCGGCACAGAGTTGACCCTGCGAGGTTAATTGCTTTGCTTGCAGTCGCATTGTACCTTTGCTTTCACAGCGACTGGACGTTGCAAGTGACAACTGCTCTCCACCATTTAACATAAGATTGCTGCTACTCTCGATTGAACCATGTTGCTTAGTAGTAGTTGCACTTATGATCACATCATTTTCTGATGAAAATGTACGCCCTTCATGAATGGTAAACGTCCCATCTAAATTGACTAAGAGTTTGCCTTTAAGCTGACAATTCGCTGCGACTGTCATATCGTGACCCGCGACAGTCACTGTACCCATCTCCCAATGAGAATCTGCTTTAACCGAAAGTGTTTTTTCTGCAATCCAATTGAGTGTTTCACCTTCAAGATGCTCACCAGTACTGATTATTTTATCGCCTATAAAAGTCATTTTTTTCGCTTTGGCGTGTAGGCTCTCGTAGCAACGCAACTCTTGGGCTGCTTGTATGAGCACTTGATCAGCAACAATGCCCCCATGCAGTGAAATCTGTTGGCCAGTGACATTCAAGCATTCTACGCGTGATACTGCTGATTGCGCAAAGCACATTGAACCAACATTGATCTCGGCAAGCACACCTTGAAGGGTACCATTGAATTCGGCTCGCTTAGCAACAACGGTCAATTTATTTGCTTGTAAAAGACTTGAAGCACGTTGCGAAACTGTCGTCGCTTGAAGCGTTAAATCATGTGCGGTAAGATCACCGAAGACATTTAATGCATCTGTAGCTTTTACCGACATAACTTGTGCATTAGCCCTGAATCCCTGGGGAACATTCACCGTTGCTGCTTCAATGGCAACATTCTGGCAGTCTAATTTTTCACCTGAAAGTTTTACTTGTCCCTGACATTTTATATTCAAAGTAGATTTGGGTGGTCCTGCGAGTTGCACATCAGAAACCAAAGGAGAATCTAGCGCCAATTCGCCTGCCGTGATCGTAGTCGCATCAGCAATGGCAACTCTTTTTGCAAAAGTAGCAGCGAGCTTCCCAGCAACATGACAATCATGATGCAAATGCAATTCTTGCCCTGTCACTGTTGCCTCGTTCACTTGCCAATTTGTTACGCCTGTGATGCTCAGTCTATCTTCGACATGACAATACAAAACTTCTGCTGCTAAAGCACCACCGCAACTTTTCATATTTTTTGCTTCAATAGAAATTTGTCTGGCCTTCGCCTGTAAAGTATTAGAGCAAGTTAAGTGCGCATGTGCTGTGAATTGTACTTGATGTGCTTCTAAATTTGCGCCAGCAGTTATTTCAGGTGCTGAAACGCTCACTTGTTCTCCTTTAAGACGCGCCGATGAATCAAGTGTAACTTGTGATGTTCCATTAAGAGCGATCTGTTTGGCTTCAAGCACCCCGTCACAATAAATCTGTTGCGTCTGTGTAGTAATGGTCTCACTCTTCACTTCGCCATTAACGTGATATTCATGACATACTGCATTAACATTATGTTTAGCATAAATATTTCCTGTTGTTGTGACATGAATGTGGTCGGCATGTAAATTAACCTGACCTGCTGCAGCTATTTTTCCCTGTACAACCAGACGCTCTGCATTGCAGTAATAATTATTTAAGCAATTGAGCGTTTGCTGATGGGTAATGTTTTTACTATGAATATGTGCAGTCACACAATTAATTTCACCTGCTAAGTGAACGCTTTCGCTTGCATGCATTGATAAGATCTGCGCAAATGCATTAAAAGAGCTATCAGCGGAAAGTTGGCGAGCCTCAATATGTAGCTTTTGGCATTGTGGAATAGTACCTGTTAAATGAACCTTACTATTTACACCTTGAATAATAATTTCTGCTTGTGGATCTTCACCACTTAAATCAAGCGTCACCTCTGAACCATGTACCTGTATATAGACGCGATTGCCCTGTTTTAAATAACTCACATATTTTTTGTGATCAGTGTCTTTATAATGTTGAATAAATTTACTGCGACCTTCCGCAGGCGTAATATCGATAGCAGCAATCTCATTTTCTTCAAGAACATGGGAATGCTCATTTTTACAACCTAGATGAATATCATGATTGTGATGACGACGTGTTTTATCATCCATTTTGGCTAAATCTTGTAAATCTGAATGAGCAATTTGTGGAATTTCTCTTGCAAAACTTATTTGTTTACTTTTAAAATGATGTGCAAATGCATGCAGCAGCTGTAAAGCCCCAGGCTGTTTACAATCATCCATAACAGAAAGTATTTTTAATCCAGGAATACATTCTTCTGTCGTTGCAAGTTGACGTAACCATTTTAATAAGTGTGACTGTGAAGCTAAATTATTGGTTAAGTATAATTCTTCTAGTCCAGGACATGTATTTGCCTGTTCATAGAGATTATCCAATGATTCATCCGTCAGCCCGCATCCTTCTAACATCAGTACTCTTGGAAGATGCTCATGTTCAGTAGCTGCCCGCAACAGTAAACTTAATCCAGCATCACCAATTGGACATCCAGCTACCTTCAAAACTTCAGGTAAATTGTGCTGGCTTAACCATTGACACAATGCTAGAGCAGCACGTGGCTTAAAATGATTTGCAGATAAATCTAATTCTTTAATTGTAAACCGCGAAAGATCTTGGCGAAGTTGCGCAAGACCTGCATCTGTTATACTTGTATTCGGCAAATGCAGACTGATCTCAGTAACCATAGATTTTCTTAAGGCAACTGCTATCGTTTTTGCACCAATATCTTTAAGCGGCTCATCTCTAACTTCCAAGTGCAACAAAGGTGGTGTCGCATTATCAATGTCCGCTACACATTGGGCCAATAGTTTTATTTCTTTTGGTAAGATGAAATTGTCACGAACATGTAATGGTAATTGATTGTAATGGCGTAAGAGGACTACGAGAACTTCTGCATTTGTCGATCGATAGGCCGCTTCAAGTAAGGTCAACTGCTCTTCAAGTTCATGATCCACAGGCCAACGCCAAATGAATTGTTCATCTGTGATAATTTGCGCGCGTAACAATTGTTCAACTTTTGTGGATTGCCCCATTAATACGGCGCGCATCAATGCACTTCGAGAATCTGTAGCTCTTCTTGAATCCTCAAGAACCTTATCGGTATGAGCCCAGGCAAGTGGTGGCAAAGAATTTAATATCCTGATAAAGCTCTCATCGGAGCAATGAAGCACTGCAAGGTAGAGCATCGAACACTGGGCTTCATCACGTGCGTTTAATAACTCTTCAAGACATCCTGCTTCTTTGCCTTTGGAAAGTACATAATCGATTTGCGTTAAGCTATTGTGAAGAATTCCTCTTTTTAAGCTTTGAACAAGTTCTCGTGACATGGCATCGCTCCTTCGATCTTGTTTTTCCTGTGCTCTGCAGGAAAATATTAACTAATATCACATGCCTATAGTATAAAAGTTAAATAATGATTCTAGGGAACGACGGGTATTTATTTTTCCATATAAACGTCCTTATTATTTAGTTTTACTAACCATCATTCACCACAATCTTATAAATAAACTTTAAACTCCTAATTGCATTTCTTTTGCCTATTCATGTAGCTACGGATAATCCACTATTAAAATCAAAGCTGCCATACGTATTAATACGGATTGATCTGAGAATTACAAAATGAATCGATTTGCTGTGAATCTTTCGTGTCACATCTTATTATTGTATGTTGGGGAGTCTGCTCTTTGCCCGACATTCATATTTGATTTTTTAGCTGGTGGTGATGATGATGAAGAACTTGCACTGGGTCGCTTTTTTTCATCTTTTTTAGCGACTGATGTCGTTGCCTGCTCACCTGATTCCGCAGAAATAACTGGCTCTGCTGTTTTGCTCATTACTGAACTACTTGCTGCTGCTGCTGGAGTATTACTATCCACTTTAGAAAAGAGTGTTGTTATGGATAGTTGTTTATCTTTTGGTTTTAATTTATCCATGGTAAGCAAACCACCAGTATAATGACAGTCTTCAAATAAATGTTTCGGTTTACCTTCAGCAATTAATTTTTTGTTATGATATAAACCTACATAACCTTCATAATGGAATGGGATGATAACGGGTAATCTTAACTTTCCATCTTGATTCAAGTCCAAATTAAAATATCTCTTTGGATATTTTTCGGGTTCTTTTATAACTTTGTAAGCATCCACATATTCCGTAGTAGTAGGTACATCTGCCTTAGAAAAAACTGCAAGTGCAACACCATCAGGTAACTCAGGCAGAGCAGGTGCTACCGGCCGAATTATTTTATAATATAAATTTGATTCCTTTTGGTTTACATTAACTCCCAGTGCTTGATGCCATCCCATTTGTTTATAAACGTGATCTGCTTCTGGTATGGGGCGTGCTGTTAATACATGTATCCCGGTAAATTTTTCTCCCAAGAAGGTTAACATACCAGTAAAAATACCTTTGCGCCGGTAAGCAGTTTTAACCTCAACGATATCTATTTCCGCTGAGCAACTGTCATTTCCGCCACTCCATATCATAAAGCCAACGACTTTTTTTCGTATTACAGCAACGATTGCTTGATTTTTAGCAAATGCTGCGGCAATCGTATTGCTATTGTGAAAAAATGATCTTGCTGGCTGACCTAACTTTTCAAAATCGGACTTGAGCCAAGCCAATACTTCGTTTGCATATTGATGACTATTTTCTGTGTTTATCAATATGACTGTTGGATTGGTTGTACTTCTGCTACGTGTGGCAGCTGGCGTTTCTGCTGGTTTGGTGGGATTTGTGCTCGTTAATAAAAGGTCATTTTTTCTTTCCATATCATTCCTCCTTCAAT
>CAYSGV010000178.1:0-6120 GCA_964430685.1 uncultured Gammaproteobacteria bacterium | reverse complement strand
CTCTCTAAAACCTCTATTTTTTTTTCAATACCAATTCTATACCTTTACCTTATGTTATATTCACAAAATAGTGCTTAACCTTATTTTGCCAAAATTGATTAATGACATCTTTATGCGCTAACAGATAATCTAATTCATCAAGTCCATTCATAAAACAATATTGATGAAAAGGATCCATGCTAAACGTATAATCTTCATTATCTTGTGTGGATATTTTTGTCTCGGCCAAATTTATGATCAAAGAATAATCACCGTTTTTGGCTTTGCTTAAAAGCTTCTTAATGACTTCTTCTGGCTGTTTAATTAAAATTAAACCATTTTTCGCTGCATTATTAAAAAAGATATCTGCATAGGAAACAGCGATAATGGCTTTAATACCAGCTTGTTGTAAAGCCCAGACGGCATGCTCACGCGAAGAACCGCAACCAAAATTATGTTCCACAATTAAAATAGCAGCATCTTTAAATTGCGGTAAATTAAAAACAAAATCTGCGTGTGTTTCTTTGAGCCGAGCAAATAAATGTTCGCCAAAACCATTTTGACTCACGCTCGTTAAATATTGTGCGGGAATAATTAAATCGGTATCCACATCGCTCATTGCCAATGGGATAACTTTACCTTGAATCGTTGTGATTTGTTCCATATTGTACTCTCTATAAATACGGTTCGGCGGAAACGATTTTACCAGCAATTGCACTGGCTGCTACAGTAGCTGGTGATGCAAGATGCGTTATACTACCTGTGCCTTGTCTACCGACAAAATTTCGATTCGTGGAACTAATGCAGCGCTTCCCTGCGGGCACACGATCGTCATTCATTCCCAAGCACAAAGAGCAACCGGGCATACGAAATTGCGCACCCGCTTGAATAAATATTTGATCAAGGCCTTCTTGGCATGCCTGTTCACGCACCATTTCTGAACCTGGCACGATATACATTTGTACATTGGTATTCACTTTTTTATTCTTTAGAATATGTGCAACAATACGTAAATCTTCAATTCGACCGTTGGTGCATGACCCAACAAAAGCCCAATCAATTGGGGTATTGATAATGGGTATGTCTTCTTGCAATTGCACATAATCTAATGCTTGCTTAACCATCTCTTGCTGTTGCGCCGGTAATGAAGATAATTTAGGAATCTTTTGTTCTATGCTAATTGCTTGTGACGGATTTGTTCCCCAAGTAACCATTGGTTTTAACGTATCTAAATGAATAGTAATTTTTTTATCATAGTGACAATTCGCATCACTTTTCAGCGACAACCAAAATTCTTTTGCTTTGGTGAACTGTTCACCCTTGGGTGTAAATTTTAAATTTTCTAAATAACGAATCGTTGTTGCATCAGGTGCGATTAAACCAGCAATTGCGCCACATTCTATGCTCATATTACATATGGTCATGCGTTCTTCCATTGAAAAATGCTGGATTGCATCACCCGCATATTCAATGACATGTCCATTTGCACCACCAATACCAATTTCTGCAATGAGTTTCATCACTGCATCTTTAGTGTAAACCCCTTTATTTAACTTACCGGTAAATTCAACCAGCATCGTCTTAGGCTGATGCATGAGTAAACATCCGCTAGCTAAAACATGAGTTAATGTTGACGTGCCAATACCAAAAGCTAAAGCACCAAAGGCGCCATGTGTTGATGTATGTGAATCACCACAGACAATGGTCAATCCAGGTTGGGTAATACCTAGTTCCGGACCGATGACATGCACAATACCTTGATGATGACTACCAAAATCATAGAGACGTATGCCAAATTTTTCAGCATTACTACGCAAACGCTCAACTTGTATGCGTGCAGCTTCATCGTAAATCTTTTCACGATCAACACGAGTGGGAATGCTATGATCAAGCGTTGCCAAACAATGATCGGGGTGAAAAACACTGAGTTGACGCTGCTGCAATGTCGCAAAAGATTGCGCTGATGTTACTTCGTGTAATAAAGTAAAATCTACTGCCAAAATAACTGGATGACCAGCTTTCTGTTCGACGACATGATTAGCCCAAATTTTTTCAATAATATTTTGGGGTTGCACAGTTCACTCCATTTTTACTCAGAGATTTTAAAATGATGGCTAATATAGACTTGATTGGCACAATCAATCAAGGCTTTTAATGCGGAAATTTCAATATCATTGTCTTCGCCAACACCGGTATATATTTTATTGGCAGCATCTTTCATTATAATGGTACTTTGACTTTTGGCATTTATACCTTTACCAATCGCTTTACTGTGATAGGAATCAATTATAAGTCCGGGGATGTGGCGCAAAATTTCTTGATGCAATGCTGCGAGTACTGAGTCACTACCCTGGTAATTAATTTCCAATTCTTTTTGTTCAAAAAAATCACCAACTAAATGCAATATATTATGCCCACTTTTTTTAGTATAAGAATATTCCGTTACTTTTATAGGGCTACGAAATTCGAAATATGCTTTCATCAATTCGGCTTCTGTTACTCCTTTACGCCGATCGAAATAGTAATTTTTGATATATTGTGCAATCGCTGTCTTTTCATTTTCTTCACAATGGTAACCTTGCTCCTCAATAATACTTTTAGCGTGATTACTACCACTCATGGGTCCAAAAATAAAGGTAATTTTATTGCCGGTTTCTTTGGGATCAAATGGTTGATAGGCTAATGGATTATGCAAGATAGCATTGGTATGTCCACCCGAAGTATGTTTGGCTGCATTTTCACCAGCAATAGGCCAATGTGGTTGACGCGGTAACATATTGTGTGCCACAAAATCGGAAATAGTTTGGATCATTTGGCTATTGGTGGTTGTGTAATATTCACATTGCGCACCAGGTAAGGCGCCAAAATGTTTAATATACATAATGCACTGCTCTAATGCCACATTCCCACCCCGTTCACCCAAACCATTAAAACAACCTTCTACTTGCGTCGCCGGACCAAAAAATACAGCATTCATCGAATTATCTAATGCCAAACCAAAATCGTTGTGACAATGTGCTGACCAGGTAATTGCTTTATCGGGGAATTGCTGCGCCACAATTGCCGCATGTTGATTCATTTTTTCTACAAAATACTCTTTGCCCTGTAATTTGCAGGCACCACCAATGGTATCTGGGCAATTAATAATGGTTGCACCAGCCCTGATGGCGGCGCAAATCATCTCCGTTGCGAGATCGAAATTCTTGCCCAGTCGTGAATAACCTTCGGGCGTAAACTCAACTTCAAAACCCGCATCAGCTGCCTTTTTAACCAATTTATAGATATCTTCGAGAATTTTATCTGTCTGTTCTGCATAAGATCCTAACGACGCTATCATCAAATTGGGATCTACTGGAACATAGGTATGTACACGTGCTTTATGTTTTGCCAATGCGGGTCTTAATGCCTCCATCGTACTGTCAATTTGATTTTCGCGTAATTGACACAATGCACTCACAATCGGGCTATTTTCTATCCCAGCTAATTCGTCAGCGATTTGATTTACAATTTTAAAATCAATTTCACTGGCAGATGGAAAACCCGCCTCCAACACGTCAATCCTAATTTTTGCCGCCAAATGTGCATATTCGATGTTTTGGGCTAATGACATACCAGCGCCGGGACATTGTTGCCCATCACGAAGTGTGGTATCTAGGATTTTCACGTGTTTTCTTTGCATATAAACCTCATTCAATAATCGTGAAATAATAGAAGATAATATGTGACTTTGTAAAGAAAATATATGGAATTTGCTTTATTTTTTGGGGACGATACACTTAAAATATGCGTCATATAAAAAAGGAGGAGTCTTATGCGTATTATCGTTGTCGGTGGAACAGGAACCATTGGGAAGGCCGTTGTAGCGGAATTATCATTACGTCATGAAGTGGTCATCGCTGGACATACACATGGCGAAAAAAAAATTGATATTACTTCTAAACAATCCATTAACGATTTTTATCAAGCCGTGGGCAAGTTTGATGCATTAATTGCAACAACTGGCACCGTCATTTTTGCCAACTTAATCAATATGGATGCAGATAAATATCTCGTCGGTCTGAATAGCAAACTGATGGGACAGGTTAATTTAGTTTTATTAGGATTAAATTACATTCATGATAATGGCTCTTTTACATTGACCAGTGGTATTTTAAGTCATGATCCAATTGTTACGGGATCATCTGCCTCGATGGTTAATGGTGCACTAGAGAGTTTTGTTAAAGCAGCGGCGATTGAACTACCACGCAGTATTCGCATTAACTGTGTTAGTCCCACCGTAATTACAGAAAGTTTGCCCAATTACGCACCTTATTTTCGCGGCTTTCGGTCTGTATCTGCTGCAACAGCAGCCAAAGCCTATAGCAAAAGCGTTGAAGGCCGCCAAACTGGGCAAATATATGAGGTTAATTTTTAATAAAAACTAATTTTTATGAATTCTCCCTCATCCGGCTACGCCACCTTCTGCCGCTTGCCGGAGAAGGTGGCGTAGCCGGATGAGGGGCTTCCATTCTACATTGCCACAATTAGTGCAACTTTACCTTGTACATGATGTGATTGAACTAGCTCATGTGCTTTTGCTACATCCTGCAGCGAAAATGTTGCTGCGACATGTGATTTAATCTTACCCTGATCAATGAGTTTAGCAATTTGTGCTAATTCAGTTGCATTCGGTTCGACAACAAAGGCTTGGTGACGGACTCCAAATGTAGCGGCGTTTTTTTCTAAATTGTCACGATCGACTATTGAGACAATAATTCCATTTTTATTTAATATAGCGCAGGATTTTTTTTGTGTTTCACCCCCGATAGTATCCAATACTATATCCACATTTTTTACCACCTGAGCAAAATCGGTGTTGGTATAATCAATCACTTCATCAATACCTAAATCTAATAAAAATTGTTTATTTTTATTAGATGCCGTACCAATCACATAAGCACCCTTCCATTTGGCTAATTGTACGGCATAGTGTCCAACACCACCAGCTGCCGCATGAATTAAAATCCTTTGTCCCGCATTAAGTTTGCCATGATCAAATAATGCTTGCCATGCAGTCAAAGCCGCTAACGGCACAACTGCCGCATGGATATGGTCGAGAGATTGTGGTTTGTGTGCAACTTCATTTGCTTTGACAACACTATATTCTGCATCAGCACCATTGCGCATAAGTGATGAATAAGCAAATACAGCATCACCTTTTTTATATTGTGTGATTTCTGTCCCTACTTCTGCCACTTCACCAGAGAGATCCCAACCTAGGATTAGCGGCAATGGATGCTGAAAATAGCCTTCGCGAATTTTCCAATCCACTGGATTAATGCCAGCAACATGAACTTTAATTAATATTTCATCAGCCGCTATGGTTGGTACTGGTACTTCTTCGTAACGTAGTGCTTCAATACCACCATAATTATGAATACGTACTGCTTTCATCATTTTCATAGTTAAATTCCTTTTTATACATGTTAATTAGCCAGTTCGGAAAAATAACATAAATTAGATTACGCTACAATAATATGACACACATTTGGTAACCGTATAAGAAATTAAATGAAATAATGCTGCACATTCCATTGTATATAAAATGCATAAAAAAATGCCTGGAAAAATTCCAGGCATTTTTTAATTATTGAATTTTTTATTCTTCTTTTTATTTATTCTTCTTCATTTTGTTTGCTATCTTTACTACGTTCCCCATGTGAATGCTTACCACCAGCTCTGCCCATTGCTGCTGCTACATCATGAACACTTTTGCCTTCATTTCGAGCGCGTGTTTCAAGTGCTTGTTTACCACTATGCTCATGACCTCCCTTTTCTCCAGCTCGCGATAAGCTACCAGGATCATGTTGTTCACGAGTCACTGCTGCTTTTTGACCACCTTCACGTGTACCTGCCATAACCGTCCTCCTTTTGTTTAATAAAAGTTATAAACTAATTTGAACGCTTGCTTGTTGTGATATGTGTATTAAGAAAAATAAACACACAACTTCATTATATGATAACAATAATATTATACAAGCGGTGTCTAAATAGTTTTTTATAAAATTTAAATTAGATATTCAACATAAGCTACATCGCTATCTTTTATTATTTATTTAATTTGCCGCCTGCAACAGCAAGTCATTATATTAATTTAGTATC
>CAYSGV010000177.1:0-6159 GCA_964430685.1 uncultured Gammaproteobacteria bacterium | reverse complement strand
AATTTATAAAGCCGTGGGCAGAAAGCGTGCCATAAAGTACTTTTCGATTTTGTTGTGCCACTTGCGAAATAGTCTGACAATTGGTCAAACATAATTCAGGGTCTACAACTGCCCAATCTTTAGCAGCCATACCCATCTCTACCAATTGCCCATCAGTTGTAATGATCTCAATATCAATAGCACCACCCGTATTGTGCGCGGGTATATTTGCTGTACCATCTAAATTAATAACGGGTGAAGCAAGTCTGGTTGCCTCATGAAATCGTTCAGCATGCGTTGCATACGGCATCCGTTTTACAACGAAGCTATATTCGTGATCAAATATCATTTGTTGCACAGCTAAACTTCTATAACCTTCGTAAAGTATAAAGCGCCAATTATTTGGTAAATCTTTTTGCGCTTGACATAATTTTTCAAACACCGTCTTGCGCATCTTGGTATAGCAATTAGCAGCTAATTCATTTTCAGGTATAGGCCCATATTGGAGTTCTGTACTTTGTTTAATGTCAACCAATGGCTCATGGCATTCAATGATAGGAATGGATAGGATTTCAGGATCTGTAATATAAATAATTTTCATATTAACGCTTAATTATACCATTGTAGATAATTTATTATGATAGCATTATCGTAATAGGTTATGTAGTACATTACTAAAACCCAAATCAGACATCAAACAGTTTCAAAAAGTATCTATAACTAAAAGTTATTGTTCTTAAAAAAATTATTCATTTTATCTTTTATATTATCAGAACTACTCTAGCACTGTGAGCGAAATGAAATAAGTGAATATGCGCTGACATTCATAATGATGACATAATTAACTTTATTAATAGGAGTGTGCTATGGGATTAAGTAATATAGATAGACTAAACAACAAATTAGATAGGATTAATAATCAGATTGCAACTATAGAAGCAGCAAAAAATGGCACAATAGTTATTCCTAGAGATCTGACCATAAATCAGGACGGTTATAACAGCCTAACTAGAACTACTAACGAGGATATACAATTAGCACAATTGGAGCTTGATAGAGAATCAACGTTAATTGATATTTTAGAAGAAAATGAATTAAACAGGCAGGAGTTAGAATTAGAGGAGGAAGAATTAGCGCTCGAAGAATTGGAATTAGAGAATGAAGAGTTGGATCTTCCGGCCCCTCCGTCATATGAGAGTCTAGAGGCTGAAGATTTAGAGCTGCCGTCCCCTCCGTCATATGAGAGTCTAGAAACTGAAGGTTTAGAGCTTCCGGATTCACGGCCAGCTGAAGAAATTGAAGAGCAACAGCGAGCAAATATACGCAATGAATTGGACGAGGCAAATTTTTATAGTGAAGAAGAGGAAGAAGAATTTGAAAATAGCGGCGAGGAGGAAGAATCAGTAATTAATGGAAATGAAACGCCGAGATCACAATCCCCGACTCTTAGCTAATAAAAATCAAAAAATTATACATGAAGTCCTATTATTTAATAGGGCTTCACAATCACTAAATAGGAGTTAGGTATGAAAAGTGTCACAACAATACGGTGTAACAATGAATCTATCGTAGCGATCAAGTTCAATAATAACGACCAAAACCAACATCAGCTAGAAATGACCGCCAAAAATAATGAAGCTACGTCTAGAGTATTAAGTAGTTTATTGGGTGTTGCTCATAAAGATAAAAATGGTAAAGAATTATCTGAAGAGCCGCCTTATATGATTGATCTTGGACAAAACCAAAAAATAACATTAACCGGTAATATACTGCAGGCAATCACGCAAATAAATAACAAACAACTACTAGATAAAACAACAATAATGATACTAAATGATCCCGAAGAAATAGAGCTGAGAGAATTTTTTAAGGAAAACCAAAAGGCCGTCGAGAAGGCTAATCAACAGAAACAAGCAACATCTGTTACAAATAGTACTCAAACGAATTTAAATTTAAAATTGATATAACATTTACATATTAAGTATAGATTAATGGAGGTTTGTGCATGAACACCTATCTAATATTTTTAATTTTTAAAGGGGAATGCCAATGCATAAGAATACTGCGAATGAAATATTTATGGTTAATATTTTTTGATATAGTGAAAAATAGGACATCAGTAACGGTCACCTTTTTTCACCGAAAAACAAAAATCTAGAAGTTGGTAAAAAGCGAAATAACAAAAATTATCAAATCTACATAGAAAAAGGCAGCTCCTACTAAAGGCGCTTGAAACATGTTTAAATCCATAGATATGTGTAGTTTTATCATTACACGATTAACCTCAAAGAAGCATATATAACTAAAATTTATCATCTTTTAAAAAATTATTCATTTTATTTTTCTTTCCTTCAACACTAATCTAACAATGTAAGCAGTGAGAAATTAAGTAAGGAACAAGATGTAATTAATCATTATCTATAGAGGAGATAGTATATGGGCGACATGAGTAATTTGAATAAAAGATATGATCAAAAGTTGGACGAATTAGTCGTTTTAGAGGAAAGAGCAGCTGGGATACGAGAACAACTTGAATTGGAGGAAGCAGAAATAGATTTGGAGCTGCAAGAAATAAGATTGGGTGAACTTGAACTTCTTGAAAGAGAGATGGCAGAAATCGATGCTGAATTTCAAAATTTGGAAGTGCAAGCAGCTGAAGGAAACGTAGAAAATATTGGGCTCGTTGACGGAATGGAACTTCCAGATCTACCATCTTATGAGGAGTTAGAGCGTCAAGATAGTGAACTGCCGCCTCCTCCCTCCTATGATAGCTTATTGAATATGGCAGAAGAAGAACAGTTGCTCTATTTATCACAACAGGCTGAATTAAATCATAGAATAGCAGAGATCGATAAAATTCTAGATAATAAAGACGAAAAAGACGAATTAACTGAAGAGGAAATGAAATTGCAGTCTGAAAAAGAGAACTGCCAAGCTACACTAAAAGAGGTGGATAGAAAATTAACTGAACTTAACAGGCATATCAGTAAACTAAAAGGCGAAGGCGAATCTCAGAGCTTAACTGGCGAAGGAAATAATGGGCCACAATATTCAGGAAATAATAGAAATTTTACCGCATTCAATTAAGCAACTAAACATGAATCCCTATCGTTTGATAGGGATTCATAATATTGAAAACAATTATCAAAGTTAAAGTATGGGTATTACTTTGGGTTTATTAAAAATAAGTAAGTAAAAATTCTTTAACAAGCTCAGCCGCCGGTGGTAATTGTTTATCTTTATGTTGTACCCAAAAAACATCCATCTGCATGGGGTCAATATTGGCTAACTCTAATTTTTTAAGATTATGTTCTTTTTCTTCATCATGCAAAATAAATTCAGGTAAAATTGAAATGCCTATATTGGAATAAACTGCATGGATGATGGATTCAAAACTAGTAATCTGCATGGTTTTTTGTTGTTGTTTGGGTATAGCACTCAGTATGTTTTCAGTATGCTGAAAGTTAATCGAGCCATCTTCAGCAACAATAAATGTTTCACTGGCTAAATCGTCGATGCTCAAACTTTTTTTACGACAAAGTTTATTTTTGGGTGATGCGACTATGGCTAATGGGACTTTAGTAATGGGAATACTGATTAAATTTGCTGGTATGTTTGGACGAGTTAATATACCAATGTCAATTTTATTTGTGAGTAACATGTCGGTAAGCGTATCAAAGGGATAAGTATAAATATTAAAATCGATATTAGGGTATAATTGTTGAAAATTACTCATAACATTAAAATGTAGATATTGCACGCCAATATTCAAACGTAAATTATCAGTTTCATGTTTACTGTGCCCGCTATTATTTTTAAGCGATTTCATTGCATCGAGCACTTGTTCAACATGGGAGAAAAATTTTTTCCCTTCGGCGGTTAAATAAATTTTTTTCCCTATTTGCTCGATGAGGGGACAGCCATACTCTTCTTGCAGATTATGGATTTGTTTGGAGATAGCAGGTTGAGTCAAAAATAATTTTTCAGCAGCCATGCTGAAACTTAAGTTCGTGGCTACTTCATAAAATATTTCTAACTGCTTTAAAGTAATATTTTTCATGATGGCAACTATAACCAAAAGTTATGAGTTTGTAAAAAATTATTCATTTTATTTCTCAATCGATAAGCGCTACTTTTGAATTGTAAGCATAATAAAAGTTAGCGGAATAAGAGGAGAAATAATATGGGAATTGCCACTATATTGCCAAAGATATCGATAAAGAGCCTGCCCGATGAAGCCTTACAAAATATTATTAGTTACTTACCAGTAAGTGATTTATTGAAATTTGAATTAGGCCTAGATCAGCCAGATAGAGAGAGAATTAATGAAATATTAAGAAATGAATGGATGCGGCGTCTTATTTTAGAATATGGGAAAATTCTTATAGCGGAAGGTGTTAAGGATTTAAAAGGTAAAAGCTTAATCCAAATAAAAAATATTTATAGCGAATGCTTTAAAAAAACGAAAATGAAGGCTGCGTTGGTTAAAAAATAAAGGCGTAAGCTTAATGTAATTAAACATGATTCAATAGTAATTGATAAAGGAGAAAATATGGGCGACACATATTTGAATGAACTACAGCAAGTGGATATCAAAGAAGGGTTATTAAATTCAATAGCGAATAGTTTATCTAGATTGGGAAATACACCACAAGAAATAGAACAGATTATGAATGGTACAAGCGATTTAGATATGGGCCTAAACGGTTTAAATATTCGGGAGCTTGCTACCATACTTGATAAATGCGAGGAATTGGAAAAAGATAATTTACTTGGTGAGATAAAAAGTGATTTAGATGCGTCAGAATGTGGTGCTCAGACTAATGGTTATATTTTATCACAACTAAAAAATACAAATCTAACGAAACTGTATAACATTCGTAATACTTTGGGGCAGCTTACATCAAAAGATGAAAAGCTTGCGCTTATAGGAACTTTAATAAATCAGGCGCAAACCCAAAACAAACCACCAAAACCCATGCCTGATGAACTATTATTAGTTACATTAGATTCACTACGAACTCGAAAAGAATATTTAATTAATAGGATTGAAGCGATCAGTAATGTCTTAGATAGCAAAAGTGGAAAAGAAGAATTAACTACCCATGACATAAAAATGCAGGCCGATAAAGAGCAGTATGAGCAGGAACTAAAAATTATTAATAAAGAAATAGAACAGATGGAATCGGCTCTAGTAACTAAATTTCTTGCAACCGATGTCCCAGTACAGCCAAATGAATTTCCAATACCTACACCAATTACAAAAGATCCCATAGAAACAAGTATACATTCACTTGAACAGCCGGAGGAAAATTTAACTAGAAAAAGGAAGCAGGAAGAATCTATGGAGGAAGATGTACAAAATAAAGTTCGAAAAACCTCGATAACAGAAACTTCTGAGAAAAGTGAAGAAGCGGTTAATAATGATATATTTCAAATGTTTGCAAGCGAACTTCCCGGAATGGAGGAGTATGCAGAAGAAGGTATGGAACAAGATGCAGAACGAGAAGAATTAGCTGAAGAAAACAGTATAGCTCCGCCGCCAGCTGCGTCACCAAAAACGGGAGAAAATTTTAATCCGTAATTAAAAATAAACTGTAACACTTTAAATTTGGTTTAACCGTTATGTTTTTAGCCTATTATCAAGTAAATTGTGATGGGTTAATTTCCAATCCTGGGGCAACTAATACTTGCAAGGTGGTTCAGTCTATAGCTTTAAAATCAACTATAAAACAACATAAAGCGAAGGAATAGTGAAAAGGACATCATTCCTTGAGCATGCCAATATAACCTGTTTCCAGAAGAAATGTTCTTTTATACCATGTAATTAGGATGTTTTTGTCTGATAGCGAAATACACCGGATTAAATCACCTTCCGCCAAGGAAACGCTAACGATTCTAGGCCAACTCCCGTATTGGGGGTTGAATCACATTAGCAAAGTCCATATAATTTGAGGGTTCGTGCTTTTCCCAGTTGGATTTTAGAAAACTTAGGTTTGAATAATTCTGTAGGTTGGGTTGAACATGAGCTGGGCCTAGTTAAAAAATTGGGCCCCGCTCGTGTTCAACCCTCCCTACATTAATTCGCCCTAAATTTTAAAACCTAAGTGGGAAGCGTATACAATTGCGGGGTGGAGCAGTCTGGCAGCTCGTCGGGCTCATAACCCGAAGGTCGCAGGT
>CAYSGV010000176.1:0-6178 GCA_964430685.1 uncultured Gammaproteobacteria bacterium | reverse complement strand
GATAATTTTGGTGTCTAATTTAAATGTTGAATTTATAACCATCTTTGGATAAATAATGTTGTTATAAATATGGTGTCATCCATGTCATAAATACGAATGTTCTGCCAAATAATGTTATAGCATTCTTTACAAAAATTTATGGAATAGTCATGGCCTGTCATCATCTTGTATAGGCTATCTTATATATGAAAGGAATATTTAACCACATTCTGCAAATACTAAATATTTTCCATTTGCTTATATATTTTTTTAATCTGCTGTTCTAGAATAGGTAAATCTTTTTCAATTGTGGTGGTAATGGGCATGGCAATGGAGAACACAGATAATAAACACTTAAACATATAAATCTATATTTTGTATGTCCTAAATGCTTTTCTCCAGCCAACGCCACATTAATTTTTGTTTAATGACTTCGACTAAACCTAGATAAATCAGTGTGGCTAGAAGTAGAAATATAAAATAATCTGCTGGTAAGGGCACGAATCCCCAATCATTAGCTATAGGACTAAAAGGTATTAGGATGCCTATAGCAACCATCGATAGTACAGTTGTAATTAACGGTAGGCTTGGTTTACTTTGCCATGGATTTTTAGCTGTTCGAATAACAAAAATAACCAGTGTTTGTGTGGCTAATGACTCAACGAACCAACCTGTTTGAAACAACGCTTCATTAGCCTCAAAAACTTTGAGCATTACATAAAAAGTAAGAAAGTCGAAAATAGAACTGATTGGACCAATGTAAAACATAAATTTTCGAATAATATCAATTTTCCAATGCTTTGGCTTTAAGATGAAACTTTGGTCCACATGATCCGTTGGTATGGTGACTTGCGATACATCATAAAGAAGATTATTTAAAAGTATTTGTACCGGTAACATAGGTAAAAATGGCAGAAACGCAACCGCCACAACCATACTTAGCATATTGCCAAAATTAGAGCTTGTACCCATCATTAAATATTTCATAACGTTACCAAATGATTTGCGCCCTTCAATGATGCCATTATGCAGTACTCTTAAATCTCGTTTCAATAAGATAATATCCGCTGCTTCACGTGCAACATCCACTGCTCCAGAAACAGAAATACCAACATCAGCAGTATGCAAAGAGGGTGCGTCATTAATTCCATCACCAATATAACCGACAACATGACCACGTGTACGTAAAGTTGCAATGATGCGCTGTTTTTGTGCCGGTGAAATACGTGCGAATACTTGTACTTGTTCAGCAATTTGTCCTAATGCAGGATCTGTCATGTGTTCTAATTCATCACTCATTAAAATTTTGCTTGGGTCAAGTCCAACTTGTTGGCAAACATGGCGTGCAACCAATTCATTGTCTCCTGTAATAACTTTTATGCTTACACCACTTTTCTGCAGTTCAGCAATCATGTTTGCCGCATCTTTTAAGGGCGGATCTGCAAAGGTAAGAAATCCCGCAAAGACCATTTCTTTTTCATCACACACATTGTAAGCTGGTTGTACTGGCATCTTGCGATAAGCCACAGCTAATACGCGAAAACCTTGACTACTGAGTGATTGAAAGTTTGCTGCATATTGATTGCGAGACTCATCATCAAATACATTGACGATATTCTCAATATCATAACTGGTACATAATTTAAAAATACTTTCAGGAGCACCTTTGGTAATAAGTAAATGTGAGCCACTTTTATCCACGACCACACTTGAACAACGACGTTCGAAGTCAAATGGTATTTCATCGACTTTTGTATAAGACTGCACATCCGGATGATCATGTTTTAAAATAGCAGCATCTAAGGGATTAATATTAATTTTTTTTAGTACAGCAATATTAAAGGGATTTTGAATACCTGTGCCGTATAAACTGTTAAGATAAGCTAATAACAGAACAGATTGCGAGGCTTTTTCTTGCATATTAATTTCTTGCGTCAGAATCATCTCACCACTTGTCAATGTTCCAGTTTTGTCGCTACATAAAATATCAATGCTGCCAAAATTCTGTATCGCAGATAAATTTTTAACAATGACATGCTTCTTTGCCATGCGCATAGCACCACTTGCTAAAGTAACGGTCGTTATCATTGGTAATAATTCAGGGGTAAGACCCACCGCAAGTGCAATGGCAAAAAGCAGAGATTCAATAGCAGAGTGTTTCAGAAAAATATTAATCACAAATACAAACAGTACAAGAAATGTAACCGTTTTCATAATAAAAAAACCAAAACGTTCAATACCTTTATCAAATTCAGTTGGCGGTGGTGTTAGCGATAGGCTTTTAGCTATTTGGCCAAATAATGTACTTTGACCTGTGGCCAGAACGATTGCAGTTGCAACACCACTGACAATTGATGATCCTGAAAATACAGCGTTAGTGATTTCTGCTGGATTGTTTGAAACCACAGCTGTTTCGCTAACTTCTTTTTCAGCTGGCAATGATTCTCCTGTAAGTGCAGCTTGTTGAACATGTAAATCTTTGGATTGTAATAACAGTGCATCAGCAGGAACCATATTACCAGCTACAAGTCGGATAATATCTCCCGGAACGATTCGACTGCGCAAAATATCTACCCATTTACCATCACGTAATACAGAGGCAGTTGCTGCTACTCGTTCTTGCAAACGTTTGGCTGCGAGTAACGATCGATGACTTTGAAAATAATCCAATATGATACTTATTAATACCATTACGATGATAATTACAGCACTGGTTATGTTTCCGGTAAAAGCAGAAATTGCTGCAGCAAATAACAAAATTGCGATCAATGGATTGGTTGAATGAGAGATTGCTTGCAAAAAAAGCGAGCGATAGCGTTTTTGAATGATCTCATTGGGACCATAATCAGAAAGCCGCTTTTGCGCTTCTGCATTAGTCAGCCCGTTGACTGAACTAGATAGTTTTGTTAATACTTGTTCTCGGCCCAGATTTAACAATGTTTGCCCCATTGTCATATATTGATTCCTTTCTCAAAGGTAATTGTAGTTCATTCCATTACAAGCACAACCACCGAGCCAATTACTTTACTACAAATTCTATTCTAAGGTAGAATTAACCTTTGACATATAATATTTATATTGGGGATTAGTCATGGAACTCATTGCCATCACCATTTTTATTATCTTAGCTGCCATTTCACCTGGACCTGATTTTGCCATCGTAACTAAAAATTCGCTGTGCTATTCTCGACGAGCTGGCATTTTCACCGCAGCAGGTGTTTCGGCCAGTCTAATCTTTCATGCAAGCTATTGTTTACTTGGTCTAGCATTAATCATCTCGAAGTCACTACTGTTATTTAGTGTCATTAAATACATTGGTGCAGGTTATCTTATTTATCTCGGTATTAAAGGACTAATTGCAAAACGATCAGAGCAAGTTCATTATGCTGCTACGCGTGCCAGATACTTTTCGCCTTTACGTGCATTCACGCAAGGTTTTTTATGCAATGCTTTAAATCCAAAAGCCATATTATTTTTGCTCGCCTTTTTTACATTAATCATTAAGCCGGGAACACCGATTTATTGGCAAATCATATATACGCTTGAAATAGCAATTATTCACCTGATTTGGTTTTCACTGTTAGCCATTTTTTTAACGCATAAAATAGTTCAACATAAATTATCTGTAGTACAACATGCAATTACCAAAGTACTTGGCGGCTTTCTAGTAGCTTGCGGCGTACGTGTTGCGTTATTGACACAAGAATAAGTTGCATTAAATAGAAATTGAAAATCGGTATCTATCTTAAATATAAAAATTTTTATATTCCATACCATTTTAAATTAAACAACGAATGTCTAAAAATTATAATTGTAAATTATTTCGTTCACATCAGTTATAAAAAAACTATATGGTTAGTTTTTAGCAGATAAAATTGCTAATAATCTGTTATTAAAACTAGAATTTTACTTTTTCTATGTTATTATAATTATGTGGCGTAAGAATTATGCCGGTTTATTACATAATTATTCACGGAGGTTCAACTATGAATACAGCAAAAACATTAGTCGCATTTATCTTCTCCTTACTCGTTTCTTTAACTATCCCTTCAATGGCTACCGCTTCTGAAAATCTTTCAAGAGCTGTTAGTGATACGGCAATCACTACGCAGGTCAAAGCAAGCTTAGCTGCCGATAGTACTACACATGCAACCACGATATCTGTTAAAACGAACAACGGTGTTGTTTATTTAAGTGGTACCACGCGTTCTTCTGCAGAAGCATCTAAAGCTGTTGAAATTGCGCAAGCAAACAACTCGGTTAGAAAAGTAGATGCCTCACAGTTAAGGGTGCAAGGCAGCAACCAGCCACTAACCGATGCATATATCACTGCAAAAGTTAAAGGCACGTTTGTTAAAAACAATATAATGAATGATCAGGGTACGAATGTTCCTGCTTCAGCTATTAATGTTGAAACAAACAATGGTGTAGTGACATTGAGCGGTCAAGTAAACGATAAGGCGCAAGCAAAGAAAGCCGTATCATTGGCTAAATCAGTCGATGGCGTTAATAAAGTAAAGTCCAATCTTACTGTAAGTTAAGAATAGCTTTCTGATTCATCATTCTCACTGATACATGTTCCGAAGAAGTGTGTCAGTGAGATTTATCATTTATATAGACTAAGAATAACCATTCGAATAATTCGGTACATATAGAGTCGCAGACGAATGATTATTTCTTGCACTTGATGCTAAACGATTTTGATTTAATGCCGCTGCATGATGTCTTAATTCTTCCAATTCTCTATCTTGTTCGATGAGTTCCTCATCTTTTTCTTTAAGTTTTTGCTCATAAATTTTACGGCGACTGTTAAGCGCTGCTTTCTGTGCTTGTAAATGCTCATTCACTAATTTTAATTCCGACAATTGTTGTGCCCAAAAAGTAGTTGGTGTTTGTCCATTTGTAGTTAAAATGGTCGTAGATGGCGTTGGCAGTGTTGGTATACCTGGTAAAGCCAGTGGGGTTACTAAATGACCATTCTGTGATGCCACTGTATTTGGTTGTGAAAAAAAAGTACCATTGTATGGCTGACTTTGATTGAATATTACAGCATGTGGCTTTAATTTTTTTAATTCTTCTTTTTTTGCTAATATAGCTTGTTCTTTTTCGATAAGTCCTTCTTTATATCTTGTGCACCTTTTTTCAAGTGCCACGATATCCGCACGCAAATTATCGTTTTCACGTTTTAATTCCAATAATTGCTGTTTCCAAGATAATTCTTGCTCTTGCTCATCTTCAGGTGAAATAAGTATAACTTGTGATGCATTTGCTGCAGCTGCTGCGGATTGACTTGATGCGATCACAGACGCTGTGGATGTAACTGTAGGTTCTACGGGTAAAATTGCAGGCAGTGTGGGTGCTGTCGGTTGCGCTGGTATAGCTGCAGGCTCCACAAGCGCAATTGATTGTTTGGCAGGTATAACTGCAGATGGTGTGGATACATCCGCAGGTTCTGCAGGTATCACGACCGCCCCAATAACCATCAAATTCTTTGTGCTAACATCACTTTTTACATTATTTAGCGCGGCAGCTGGCACTACGGGTATAGACGCAGCTGCAGACTTGTTATTTGTACTCGTAGCTAATACTGGAAAATCAGTTTTACTGCTAAGGTCGGGTAACGTGTCAGGTTTCGCTGCTCGATGCTGTCCATTACTATATCCATTTTGAGTAGTATCGGATCGATAACTCTGTCTCACTGCAGGCTTTAGTCTATTATGTGATGATGGATGATTTTTTTCTCGATCGTGCACGGTTACTGAGCTGAGTGGTCGGGATGGACGCTTATCGTAATCAGATTTGCTCTTTGCAGAATCTGCTCCTTTTTCAGCGCGAGCAGAATCTTTTTTTCTTGCCTGATCGTTTAATGTTTTCGCACTCTGCACGTCTTTAAAAGAAGTTACGGGTAGTCGACGGCTATCCGTATCTATTAAACAAGTATTGTTCTTTAGCGGCATTCGTTCCACTGCTTCTTTCGCAGCTGATTTCTGGCCGCCATTAGTAACTGGTAATGAATGAGCTTTCGGTGCAACGGGTAGTACAACAACAGCTGGCGAAGCAACTGAAGGTACGGTAACGGCTGAAGCTACAGACATTGCCGTTTCAGCAGATACAACCGGAACTGCTTCTTTTGGCGGTACGACAGAACCCACAACAACGGCCCTTTCTGCAAGTGGATGATCGACAACTAGAGCAGATA
>CAYSGV010000175.1:0-6206 GCA_964430685.1 uncultured Gammaproteobacteria bacterium | reverse complement strand
TGGAGACATGCTGATGGCGCAAACGCTGTTTCGTTTGCTTAAAAAGCAGCGACCAGGTATCACCCTCGATTGTCTTGCCCCCAAAAGTACTTTTCCACTACTGTCTCGTATGCCTGAAATTAACCGCGGCATTGAACTGAATATTGGTCATGGCAGCTTTGCATTTGCTGCGCGGCGACAAATGGGTATCCATTTACGCAAAGAGCAATATGATGAAGCCATTATTTTAACCAACTCTTGGAAATCTGCGTTGATTCCTTTTTTTGCCCGCATCCCTAAACGTGTAAGCTGGCGTGGCGAATGGCGCTATGGATTGCTAACAGAGGTGCATCAAGTTAAAGAAGATCGTTACCCTTTGATGATTCAACGTTTTTGCCAATTAGCTCTACCTAAGGCAGCAAACCCATACACAATGGAAAACTTGCAACCCTTTTGGCCTGAACTAAAAGTGAACCCAGAGCTGCAACAACAAACGTTAGCCGTTTTATCATTATCGACCGAGCAACCTGTTTTAGCGTTATGCCCAGGTGCTGAATATGGGCCAGCCAAACGTTGGCCAGCTGAACACTTTGCGGCCCTGGCCCGTGAAAAACTGGCTCAAGGTTACTCTGTATGGATTGTAGGTGGACCTAAAGATCACCCTATTGCAGAAGAAATTAATCAACAAACAAATAATGGTTGTGTCAATCTCTGTGGTAAAACGAATTTAATACAAGCGATCGATTTATTATCCTGTGCAACAGTGGTCGTCACCAATGACTCAGGACTGATGCATATGGCCGCAGCATTAAAAAGACCCATCATCGCACTCTATGGTTCATCTAGCCCGAAATTTACGCCACCACTTGCTACACAAATTAAAATTTTATCATTGGGACTAGAATGTAGTCCTTGTTTTGAACGGGTATGTCCATTGCAACATTTTAATTGTTTGCAAAACTTGACGCCCAACTTGGTCTCGCAAGCCATTACCGACATTGTAACTTGAGGTTTTATATGACTGAAGCTGAAAAATATTCTGACAATTCTACACCACACGGACAGTTAGCCATTCAAACAATTGCTATGCCATCGAATGCCAATGCCAATGGCGATATTTTTGGTGGTTGGCTGCTGTCGCAAATGGATTTAGCCTCAGGTGTTCTTGCGGCACAACGTGCTAAAAGTCGCGTCACCACCGTGGCACTCGATGCTATGGTTTTTCACAAACCCGTTTTTATAGGCGATGTTATTTCTTGTTATGGAGAAATTTTACGCATTGGTCGCACCTCCATGCGTATTAGAATTGAAGTTTGGAAACGTTCGCGTCAATTTGAAAAAAGTATTAAAGTTACTGAAGGAATATTTACCTATGTGGCCATTGATGAAAATGGCCGCCCACATCCGGTGGATAGGTAAGTAATTAGTTAAGGACTATATTTTTAATTTAATTGGAGAATATACCCATGGCAATATCAATTGAACAAGCAAGAATAGCACTCATGAAACTAATCGAGGCTGAACGAACAAAAACGTATATAAGAGATGACGAATTAATCGAGTTAAATAATATGTATAAAAAATTAGCTGATAGTAATCAATCCGCCGATGAAGCAGTTAGCCAACTCGTTTTGGGTGATATAAGGGCTGGTTATATCGTGAGCAACAATTTTCAAAAAGCTCGACACCAACTACCGTTTTGGATCCATTTACGTTCGGCTGCTGAAGCAATTATTATGGATATTGATCTCAATACCGTTACCAATAAATCTGAGCGTAATCATTTTGAAAATGCGCAAAGAGAAATTACTGAAAAAAAACAACTAGCGACGAATGCAACCCCAACTACAGCGGTCGCACCTGCAGCTAGTTCCTTAGGATTAGGCAAATAGCCAATACATAGATTATAGCGTCATAACGTTTCTACTCGTAAAATAGGCAGAAGCGTTATGAACAACCCTACAACTTTTATGTATTCCAACCACCACCTAAACTTTGGTACGTATCAATTAAAGCGAGTGTGCGTTGTCCTTGAGCATTTAAGTGATCCATTTGCGTAGCATAATAAATATGTTCTGCTTGTAACACTGCTGTTTTTCCGCTGAGACCGATTTGATAACGTCGTTTTGCTAATGTTAATAATTTATTATTTTTGCTAAGAGCTTGCGCAAGTTGTTGTTCACGATTGTAAGTTTGCAAATAACTATTTAAATTGGTTTCCACTTCAGCTAGCGCTTTTAGTATTGTTTGCTGATAATTTAAAAATGCTTGTTGTTGCTTGGCACTTTTACTGGCTACTTGTGCTTGCAAACCACCAAAATTAAAAATAGGTGCAAGTACATTACCACCAATAGACCAAAGTTGACCCGATAAAAATGTTGGAAATCCTGGTACAATAAAATTATTTTTTTGCCAACCCAATAAACCAGTTAACGAAAGATCCGGATAAAGTGCGGCAATAGCACTTTCATGAATTGCTGTTGCAGCTTGCAAATCATGTTTCGCTTGTGCAATATCTGGTCGTTGTGCTAATACGCTTGCGGGTGCTTGTAATATAATTTGACTATCAGCAATGGGAATATTTTTTATTTCATCAAGTGATGCGGGTAATTGCATCACAGAAATTCCTAATAATATTGCTAATCTATTTTTTGCTGCTGTTAATTGTATTTCTAATGGATGTCGACACGCCAATAAATAATCATAATTTGCTTTTGCTTGTAAATAATCATCTTCTGGGCTTAAACCAGCATGAAATGTATTGCTCGTTAACGCAACCATTTGTGATTGCGTATTTAAATCTTTCTCGAGTAATTGTAATTGATTTTGCTGCAAGCGAATTTGCAAATAATTCCGGCTCACATCAGCCAGTAACATAATGAGTACTTGCCGCTGATAGGCTTTACTAGCATGCACTTGCGCGCGCAAGGCTTCATATTGTTTGCGCTTTTGTCCAAACACGTCAGTATCATAATTAACGTTAATGCTCGTTTCAAATTGGTTAATGGGTGCAGGCCCAGTGAGTATGAGTGAATCGCCGCGTGTCGCATTCAGCGAAAATGTAAAATCCGGTAAAAAGCTTGCTCGTTGCGCGCGCACATTCGCTTGCGCCTGTTGTAATCGCGCATAGGCAATTTTCAAATCATTATTTTGCGGAATTGCTTGGGCGATGAGTTGATTCAAAAGTGGATCGTGAAAACGCATCCACCATTGTGTTTGCAGTGGTGCATTCGATATTTGTGCCAAAGTAGATGTTGCTTGCTCATGCGCTAAACTTTGCCATTGTTGCGGCACCGCAACCGACTGAACTCGTTGCTTTGTTGCTGCATTTTGGCAGGCTGATAACGTAATGAGAAGGCACAGCAATAACAATAGCCTAGCCATAGCAATCCTTACACAAACTTATAACTAATGGATTTAAATGTAGCACAAAATCTTTTCGATTCCTGGGTATAAAATCCCCCCGCCTCGCACTCGAGTCGCCCCCCTTTAAAAAGGGGGACGCCAAGCCTCCGCGAGGCGGGAGAATTTTTACCTCTGAGCGCGACCCTCTCAAAACCCTTCCTTTTCCGGTGGTGATCCGCTACGATCGCAACCACACATGAGTCGTGATGGAAGCCATAATGACAGAAGCTATACTTAATCTTGCAGCACTAGCGGAAAGTACACTAAACCAATCGCCATTCCCTTATTTGATAATCCCAAACATTATTCATCCGCAATACTTATCGACGTTAGCGGCATCTTTTCCGGCGATCGAAGCGCGTGGCAGTATTCCTGCATCATCGGTAAACACTACACCACTTTGGCAACGCTTCATTACTGAACTCGAAGGCCAACCTTTGCAACATGCCGTGCAAGATAAATTTCTAACGGATTTAACCAATAAACCAACAATGATCACCCTAAGGGGATATACGGGTGAGCGTGATGGTCGTATTCATACCGATAGCAAAGACAAACTCTTTACGGTATTGATCTACTTAAACGAAACATGGAATGCAGATGGTGGAAAACTACGTCTACTCACACAAGGTCAATCGCTTGATGAATATGTTGCCGAAGTAACGCCTCTGGCTGGCACCTGTATTATCTTTAAAGTAACAGATAATTGCTGGCACGGTCATAAACCATTTATCGGTAAACGTTTGTCGCTACAATTGAACTATATGGCAGGAAAAACTGCGCTCACGAAACATCTCAAACATCACCGGATGAGTGCGTGGCTGAAACAGCTTTTTCCCAAACTCTTTGGCAACCAAAATGACAATTATTAAATGCGTGTATTATTTGTAAAACTGACCTCTATGGGTGATCTCATTCATGCGCTGCCAGCCTTAACGGACGCTAAACGTGCAAATCCAGAAATAACATTTGACTGGGTCATCGAAAAAAGTTTTTCGGAAGTGGCTCAATGGCATCCCGCTGTTGCCAATATTATCCCAACCAGTCATCGTAAATGGCGCAAAAATATTTGGGGCTCAATACAAAATGGTGAAATCCCTACTTTTTTAAAACAGTTACGTCAGCATCAATATGATTTAATTATCGATGGTCAAACCTCAACCAAAAGTGCGGTAACCATGATGCTGGCACGAGGCTTGCGTTGTGGATTAGATAAAAATTCTGCGCGTGAAGGGTTTGCTAGTTTTGCTTATCAAAAACAGTTTTTTGTATCTAAGGGTATTCATGCAATTACTCGGCTGCGGCAATTGTTTGCGCAAGTTTTGCAATACCCTTTTGTTGATAACCAACCTGATTATGGCATCAATCAATATTCATTTGCTCCCCCGCAATGTGCATTGCCCAAACCTTATGTTGTGTTTGTACATAATGCCAGCTGGGAAACAAAGCTATGGCCGGTTCATTACTGGCAGAAACTCATTACCCTGGCAGCGGCTGATGGGTTAAACGTTTTACTGCCTTGGGGTAATGAAGCAGAAAAGCTGCGTGCACAACAAATAAGTAATAATCAACCCAATGCACAGGTTTTGCCCTTCTGCAGCCTTTCGGAACAAGCTTATATTTTACAACAGGCGGTGGGTGCAGTTTGCAGTGATACCGGCTTAAGTCATTTGGCTGCAGCACTGAATGTTCCAGCAGTAACGATTTATGGCCCAACCAGCATCAAGCTTATTGGTACCACGGGCTTGAACCAACAACATTTTGTTTCACCCTTTCCATGTACATTGTGTTACCGGCAACAATGTAATTATGAAAGTAAATATCACCAGGAACCATTGTGTGAATTAGCCATTAGACCTGAGCTATTGTGGGAAAAATTTAGGCAGGTTAGAGGTTAGTAGCTTTTCGTAGGTTGGATAGAGCCCTCTGGGCGAAATCCAACCTACTACTCTTTTGTTACGGGATTGGAGAATATCTTTTAATCTTCGTTGGTATGGTCGGCGGTAACTGGATCAGCATTTTTAGCCTTACTACCTTTTTCACCTTCTGAGCCTTCGTCATCACCCAATGCAGCAGGCGTTAAATTGCCATCAAGTAAGCCATGTCGAATGGCAATATGGGTAAGTGCCACATCCGAACGCACTTTTACTTTTAATTTTGCGAATAGACGATAACGATAGCTATTCACCGTCTTTGGACTAACATGGAGTTCAAAGGCAATATCATTCACTTTCATGCCCTTAGCCACACGTCGCAATACTTGTAATTCGCGATCCGAAAGCGCATCAATCGGCGAATCATCTTCATGACTAATATGTTTAAATGCCAACTGTTGCGCTACTTTAGGACTAATAAAGCGCTGACCGGTATACACACTCTTGATTGCTTGCAGCATTTCTGCCGCACCCGCATCTTTAGTTAAATAACCAACAGCTCCGGCTTGCATTAAACGAGAAGGAAAAGGATCATCGGCAAATGCCGTTAAAATGACAATTTTGAGATCAGGAAGGATACGCAGCATCTTGGGGGTTGCTTCCAAGCCATCCATATCAGGCATTTTGATATCCATTAATACGATGTCTGGCTGCAATTCTTTGACGAGCTGCAGGGCTTGTTTGCCATCCTTCGCTTCGCCAACGACGCGTATGCCAACCGCATCCTCTAATATCCGCCGGATTCCTACGCGCATTAAATCGTGATCATCAACGAGCAACACATCGATGCTCTTTTTGTTCATATATGCCATAGACGCTTAACCTCATCAATCTGGCGGAGAGGCAGGGATTCGAACCCTGGAAGGGGGGATGCCCCTTAACGGTTTT
>CAYSGV010000174.1:0-6212 GCA_964430685.1 uncultured Gammaproteobacteria bacterium | reverse complement strand
AACTATCAGCCGTGGATGGTATCAATTTCACTATTCACAAACAAGAAATTGTTGCGTTGGTTGGTGAATCGGGTTGTGGCAAAACTACCACAGCAAAAGCACTGTTGCGTTTGTTGCCTGCATTTGCAGGGCAAGTTCTTTTCAATGATGTTAATTTATTAGCTTTAAATAAACATAAACTGAAAACATTTCGGCGATACATGCAAATTATATTTCAAGATCCATATGCAGCGATGAATCCGCGCATGTTAATTAAAGATATCGTTATGGAAGGTTTATTAGCCCAAAAAATAGGTAGTTCCAAAGAGCGTTTACGTTTGGCAGAGGAAATGCTCGAACAAGTTGGCCTTGCTTCGGATGTATTGTATCGATATCCACATGAATTTTCCGGTGGCCAAAAACAACGAATCGAAATTGCGCGAGTATTAGCGTTAAAACCAGAGTTGATTATTTGTGATGAGCCTACCAGTGCTTTGGATATGTCTATTCAAGCGCAGATTTTGAATTTGCTGAAAAACTTACGCGAAAAATTTGGCTTAGCTCTTTTATTGATCACCCATAACCTTGCTGTGGTTGGTTATTGTGCCGATTATGTAGTGGTCATGTATCTAGGGCGTATCGTCGAAGAAGGTCCAGTGGAAGCGATTATGACGAAGCCACTACATCCCTACACACAATCATTATTGGCTAGTGTACCGACCGTCGCAGCAAAAAATGATGTAATACCAGTGGTGCAGGGAGAGCTGCCCTCATTGCATACACCACCAAGTGGCTGCCATTTTCACCCGCGTTGCGCTTTTGCGATGGAGAAATGCAAGCAGATGGTACCATCCTTATTGTCTGTTGCTGAAAAACACAAGGTACGCTGCGTTCTCTATGAGTAGTTAACATATCTCATTCAAAGAAATCTTTGTAGGCCAGGCTCGGCTTATAAATTTGTTATGAGACCTACAGTGACGCTTTTCAGCCTTTTACTTAATTTTTATTGCTAATGATGAGACTATCAGTATGTTGTTACTTTTTATAATGGTTAATATCTCACAAAATAAATAGCAAATATCTCACAATAAAAGACTAGTAATAACGGGTATTTATAGGTAATCTCTCCCACGGGCTTGCGGGAAATCAATAGCTTTCCTCAAGGCAAATAGAGTAGGTGCATGTAATAATAATGACACTCAATGCACCTCAGACGGGTAGGTAAACATAACAAAAATAAGCCTACAAAATGCTAGTACGAAGAATGATAACTAGAATCTAAAAATAATGAAACTAGCATCCAAGGACGATAAAATAATTAAAAAGAAGAATATAATAACGAAATTTCTAATTGGAATAAAAGTTTTCTCTCAAGGATGAGGGAGGCTTTTATTCTCCACGTGTGAACCCCCTAATGTCTCGATATCAAATTCTTCCAATTGCCTCTAATTTGCCCATATGAGCCTCTTGGCGACGTGTCCGCGATACGCTATAAAACATTGTATTTGCGCAAAACAATTACCCTAATGAAATGCGCTTCTTACTCAAATATTTGGTTTGAACACCATGAGATAGAAGATAATAATCATTGCTGGAAATGCGAGTGAACCTAATAAAATCCACCATCGGTCAATTTGCCAGTATGTTGTCGGTAAATCTTTGCCTTCTGTTAGCGCTTGTTTAGCAAAATCGCGCATTTTTATTTGTAACCACACAACCGGTAACCAGCAGGTACCGACAAAGAAAAATAAAGTTAAGCTGTAAGCAATCCAACCACTGGTTATAGGGTATTGCATGAGATGAGCCAGACGTAACCCAGTTGCTAATTGTATGATCACAGCAGGTGTCGTAAATAACCAATCTGCAATGACCACCTGTCGACAAGCAAAATAGATTCCAGCGACCTCTTTGTGTCTATTGGCTGCAAAAAGATAAAATGCACTGCCAATTCCTGTGCCAAATAATATCGTTGAACTAATAATATGAATTAGTTTTAACCAAAAATATTCCATGTATTTATTTCCTTGCCAGTGAAATAATGATTAATGTTCCAATCAATATGGGAATGTTTTTGAGTAATGGCCCATAAGGGTGTAACCACCATTGCGGCGCTTGAACCGAGATGAAAATAGTATAAAAAACGACCAATAAAAATTGGATAGTTCCAAATAGTTTTAATCGATAACTAAACAGTAGTGTTAAACCGAGTAAAAAATCAATTAGGCTAAAGCCATAAACAGCGAAAATGGCTTCTTGCCCAGTAAGTCTGATTTGTTGCGTTAATAAATGGTTTATTGATTTGGGGGTAAAGAATGCCGTGATAACAGCTGTCATAAGCCAGACAATCGCAAGGCTATAACGTAACAGGGGCAATAGAAAAAACAAACGAAAATAAGTTTTTTCAGGTTTTGAACAAGGGCGGTCATTTAACATTTTTTTTAATGATATTGGTTGTATTCCGGTAACATCCCAAAAGCGTGAATCATCCGTTACATTATGGCGTGTCAACATATCAAAACTTGCGCGATTGATTGGGCCTTTAAATATAAGGTCACCTAATTTAACAACTTGGCGCACCAACCATTTTGGTACGGCGAGTATGCGGGTTCTTGTTAATCCTTGCCAATTACGTAGTTGGGTATGAATATCTCTTATGCTTATTTTTTCTGGGCCACCGATGCTAATGATCATTCCATCACATTCGTTACGATAAAGGAGAAGGGTTACCCCTTGCGCAAAATCAACAACAGAAATGGGTTGTACCAAATAATTTCCTTTATCTACTATGGGAATAATTGGTAATGCTGAAACGGCATTCAGTAATTCGAAACTTTGGCTCCTTTCACCAATTAACCAGGAAGGGCGCAAGATAATATATGGAATAGTCAGTGTAGCGAGATGTAGCTCAGCGATTAATTTAGTATTGTTATAATCCGTATTTGCATCAGCACTTACACCTAATGCTGAAATATGAATTATTTTTTTAACTTTTGCAGCTACACAGGCATCAAATAAGGCGATTGGTCCGCGTACATGCACTGCATTGAAGGTATTGTTGTTTGATTCAGTAATAATACCAACCACATTAATCACCACATCTATTCCTTGCAGGCGGTCAAGCCAAACATTTGCTGGAACATCTTCTGCAAAATCATAGTGGATGTATTGAATGGCTGGATTGAGTGATTGACCTAAGGAAGGATTGCGCACGCCACCAATCACGTCATGACCGGCTGATACTAAGGCCTTGGCAATATAAGAACCAATAAACCCTGTTGCCCCAGTTACTAAAATACGCATTCGTCAATTTAATTTCCGTTTGAACTACGACACCCAATTATAGATGAGTTCTTTAATTTTCTGCAGGGTTTTTTGCGTCTCTTTAACCGATTTTGGAATAACTAAGATCGTATCGTCACCGGCAACGGTGCCTAAAATACCACATTTTTCAAGATGATAATCTAGCGCGCGTGAAATTACCGAGGCAGAACCAGGGCTAGTATGAATGAGCACTATATTTTCATTACTTTTAATATCGATAATAAGATTGCCCACTTCCATGTCAAAGGTTGGTGGTGCGGGTTCTTTCGGCAGCCGATAAACAATTTGGCCATGCTCATTTTTTGATTTGACGGCGCCTATTTTGCGCAACAGCCGAGAAACTTTCGACTGATTAGACTCATAGCCAAGTTTTGCCAAAGCATGCCCAATTTCATCTTGTGTGCTAGCTTGTCCTTTGGACAATAAGTCTTTCAGATCGGAGATGATATTACGCGAACGTACTTTCGAAACGATAGATATTTTATCTTTCATAAATTAGCCTTGGAGTTAAACTATAGCTAACATAATCCGCTTACACTGAATCTGCAACATTTTTATACGAAATTTGAGCGATTACCATTGTTTAATGAAAATCTAAATTGAGTTTTGCATCCTGTGGTATAGGCGCTGGGGGCGCAGTAGCGGCCTCGGTTTGCCAGATGGAAAATGACGCGAGATTTGAGCTAATTGGTGCAGGGACTGCTGCAACAGGCGCTTGTAGTGCTGCTTCAATTCTTTTGATTATAGCGGGTGAAAAATCAAGAGTATGTCCCTGAAATATTTTGCCTTCGTAACGTTTATCATGAAATCCACCGTCAACAAAAGGTCCTAATACTAAAACTGTTTTTCCAGGACCGTCCTGTTCCAAACAATAAACACCAATGCGGTGCTGTGAGTTAATTTTAACTTCAGCTATCAGCCATTTGATAGATTCTTTATTATTGATTGTGACTTTACATTTATAATTGGAATGGGTAAAAAATCGGATTCCTGGTTGTTGTGCGCTTCTTGAAATGCGCGGATCTTTTAATACACGTTCAAATCTATCAAAATCTTCACTATTAATGTCTTTAGCATCAACGATAACCTGTAAGCCGACATCGCCAGTCGCATTAAAAGGTAATAACAACATATAGCGATCGTCTATTCCCCTCATTAAAACGTTCGACAGCATTAGTGTTTGTTCATAGCGTGTAACCGCTGCTTCTACTTTAAGTACAGGTGTATCAATTTCTGGATATTGATTTTCACTTTGAGAACTATGCTTTGACTTTAGTTTTAATAATGTTTTTTCAGTCCATTCATCCACCTTAGTTTTTAATTCTTCTAAAGAAGCAACACTTCTTAATAATAATTTTTCCTTTGTAATTTCCTTGAACCAAACTGGAATATTAACATCTGGGTATTGCTTGATTTGGTCTAAAGCATCATATAGTTGGCTTAAAATATCGTCTACTAACCCAGTTTTGTGAACGATATTTTCTTCACGTGGTAAGGGCAGTGATGTGGGAATTTCTGGTGTGGGGGAACTTTGAGCTTGTTGCGTTTCAGCTTGCATTTCAGATGCAAACATTGCAAACAACTGGTTAAAATTATCTAGAATGTGTTCGTTTATTGAATCTAATATTTCCTGCGTAGGTTTAGCGTCTAGTGCAACAAAAGTTGCATAACCCGGTGTTGTTCCACTTACTCTATGAATATGTTGTGTATCTATTGAAGTCAACTGAGCAGCATTAATCAGCTTTGTATTCTCACTTGCTAAAATGGCTGCATAAAATGGTATTGCTCCAAATAGTCTAGTTTGGTAATCAAAATGATGAGTGGCGAATAAATGAACCAATTCATAATCAGATTCAGTTAGTTGCGTATCTTGAAGGCCATTGCATAAGATAGTGTTGAGATAATTAATCTCAGCCAATGTACCTTCATTAGTGAAAATTCGATTACAGTCTGCACCATGTTCAAGAAGAAATTGAATAACCCGTAATAAAATGTTTGTTGCACGTATATTACCAGCAGACCGATACTGTGCATATTTTTTTAGAGCAATACCAAGAGGCGTATAGATATATTTTTCGCCACTATTAACATCTGCCTGGTATGAATCAATTAACAATCTAGCAGTTGAAAAGTGACCACTTTGCATTGCAATTCCCACAGGAGTATAGAAATCTACAGTAGTCGCATTAATGGATGCTTTTTTTTCCATAAGCAATGGAATTAAATTATTAAACCCAAGTTGTGCACAAAGGTGTAGAGGTGTTGCTTGCTTTATGTTACGACAATCTACGGCTGCACCCTTTTGCAATAGAGCGCGTGTTAATTCTTCATTATTGTGATAGCAGCTAAAAAAGAGAGGAGATTCTCCATTATTATTTTGTGCATTCGGATTTGCGCCATTATCCAATAATGCAATAGCCAAGGCAGTTTGGTTTTTTCGGCATGCTTCGATTAAAGGCGTGGTGCCAGTTTGGTCGGCGATATTCACCGGTGCTTTTAATTTGATCAAGCTAAAAGCGCAACCATATTCAGTTCTTTTTATGAATTCCAATAGTAAAGTTTCATGTTGCGGACATAGTTTTTCATTCAAGTAATAGACAAACGCATTATCATCGAAAGAACCACTGTTGGTACATAATGAATAATATTTAATTTCATCAAGTTGTTGAGTAGATTTCAGTTGTTCTATATTTTTTAATAATTCACTTGCTGATGGCTTGGGATTTATTGTATCTGGTTTAAATTGATTACTAAGAATAAACACATCTTCTATTTGAGAACTGGTTAATCGACTGGCTTTTCTAAGAACATTTTTTTTCATGTTTGGGTAACTAGCTGCAATTAATGCAGCATAAAAAATGCGATGTTTGTCGGTTAAATTACTGCCTGACACAAATATCATTTTTGCTTCG